>NZ_VRVC01000045.1:0-34372 GCF_008040005.1 Methylobacterium sp. WL19 | reverse complement strand
GAAGGGTGGGATGGTGGGAAGCGCCCGCAGCCTGACAATCGATCCTGACGTTTTAGAAAGAGGCAACGATGTCCGCGCCAGTTCGGAAGTCCACCGCCAAATCCAACCCGCCGAGGCACCCCCATGAGCGGACCAGTGCCGCACCGGCAAGAGGGTCGATCAAGCCAAGTGTTGGTCCGGCCAAGCCTCGCATCCTCGATAGGGTGATTGACCAAGAAAACGACCGCTGGGTCCGTTATGGGACACCCACTCAAGCGCTTTGGATCCGGGTATCAGAGTTCACACGAACCGACGTCTTCGCACTGCTCGCCAATATCGATCCAACTCTCATCGAGCCGGCTGCGCAGCGGGCGCTGCGTAGCGAAATCGCGAGAGTCGAGACCTACAGGCCGGCCCTTGTCGCATGTACGCCAGGGTGGATCGAGGGCCATTTCGTGCTGGGTGACGGGGGCGTTTTGCAGCCACCGCACAATCCCCGCGAAGTCATTGTCACCTTTCCGCGGAGCTCCAAGTTTGCGGCGTGCGGCAGCTTGGCCGAGTGGCAGGCAGGGATCGAACCGATTGTGGCCCGACAGCCCTTGGCCCTGTTCGCTCTGTCTGTTGCTTTCGTCGGACCTCTTTTGCCGTTCGTCCCACCGGACTACCTCAGTCCCCTGTTCGAATTCGTTGGCGATCCGGGCTGCGGAAAATCGACGCTCGGCATGCTCGCGGCGTCAGTTTGGGCCGGTGACCGGAACAGCACCTGCGGCGGGGGCGAAACCTGGAATCTAACGCCGGGCCGTTTTGACGAAACAAAACTGGTTCACCGGCACAAGCTTTTGCTGCTTGACGAGGCCAACTTGGCGGGGGCCACGAAGGAAGCGCGAAAGCAACTGATCCACCAAGCCGTGTTCGGCCTCACGAACACGGGGCAGAGGCAGCGCAGCGGCGACCAGCTAACAAAGCCCCACGCGCACTTGGCTGTCCTCAGCACCAGCAACCGACGCCTCAGCGAACTTATTGAAGGCTCCGAGGCTGAGCGTGGTGCCCTTACCGAACGCATGGTGACGTTACTGATAGCTCCCGAACGGCCCTACGGCGTGCTTGACCATGTGCCATCTGGTTACAGTGGTTCAGCGGCGGCAGTCGAAGCATTGCGTGCCGCCAGCAATACGCATTGGGGCGCGGCGGGCACGGCATTCGTCAAACGAATACAAGGCCAGATTGCCCGCGACGAGGAAGCTTTTCGAGGGACACTCAAACGCGTCCTGGACCGCGAACGTGCGGCAGTGAGCGTTGACATCGACAGGGAGCGGGTTCGGAAATGCTTTGCGCTCGTTGCCCTGGCGGGGATGCTCGCGCGCCATTGGAAGATCATGCCACGAGCTTGGGGATGCCCGGCAACGGCGGTCTATGCCGTTGCTCGAGAGACTGCCGGCAATCAGAATTCCCGGAGCGAAAGAGCGTCGGTCCCGCCAATCCAACAGATCCAGACTTATTTTGAGAAGCACCGGACGCATGTGGTCGATGTCAGCACGTTGCAGGCTCCACTATCAAAGGTCGCCTTCGAGGCTACCGCCGGCTTCGTGCGACAAGTCGAGGGCGCAACCGAACTGATGATCCCCGCGCGCCGCTTTCAGAAAGCGTTCCCGCAGTATGAGACGATGATGCGAGCCTTACGGGATAGCGGACAAGCACGAACGGAAAGTGGTCGAAAGCCCAAGCTAACGATCAAGACTCCGAAAGCGATCTGCGATGATGGCCGCGTCTATTGTGTGAAGCTCGGTTTGGTTGACACTAAATTGTCCTGACTTATTATTGAGATGCCATGTCCGCTCTCCCTGGCCTACGCGACACCAACGACCCGGATGTCAGCGATTCGGGTGGTGTAGCGCGGCGAGCGCATGTCGAAGCTTGTGGAATACGTTCGCTGAGTGTCGACGGCGTCCGGATCCAGCCGACCGACGAAGCGCTTAGACGGCCTTTCCGACGAGGTGGCCGATGCCTGCAGTGACCGTCATCGCCGCCGCCCCCCAGAAAGCCACCCGTGCGGTAGCCCGTGGAATGGCGGCACCGCCGGCCTTAGCCCCGAGCGCCCCAAGCACGGCCAGGAAAAACAGCGAGGCAGCTGAAACAGAATAGACCACCGATGCGGCCGGCGAGAGCGCGGCCACGAGCAGCGGCAGGGTCGCGCCAGCCGAGAAGGTCGCCGCGGAGGTCAACGCCGCCTGGATCGGGCGTGCAGTGGTGAACTCAGAGATGCCGAGCTCGTCCCTGGCATGGGCGCCCAGCGCGTCCTTCGCCATGAGTTGGTCCGCCACCCGCAGCGCGAGGTCCTGGTCTAAGCCGCGCTCGACGTAGATCCCCGCCAACTCGTCACGCTCGGCGGCCGGGTCCTCTTCAAGCTCGCGTTGCTCCCTGGTGAGGTCGGCTTGCTCGGTGTCGGACTGGGAACTGACCGAAACGTACTCTCCTGCCGCCATGGACATCGCCCCGGCCACGAGGCCGGCTGTGCCGGCGACCAGGATTTCCCCGGAGGCGGCAGAGGATGCGGCCACCCCGACGATTAGGCTTGCGGTCGAGACAAGGCCGTCATTGGCGCCAAGCACCGCGGCGCGCAGCCAGCCGATGCGGTCGATCAGGTGGTTTTCCCTGTGGGCGAGGCGCATCGGCGTCAGGGCCTCTCAATGGGGGCGACGGAGGCGCGGCCCGGAAGGATGCGGCGCAGGGCGGCGTCGTGCCAGAGGTAGTGGTGGACGAGGGCGGCGCAGGCGTGGAAGAGGGCGACCGTCATCAGGATGTTCGCCGCAATCCCATGCCAGTGCGTGAGCGGCCGGCGCCATTCCGGATCGCCGAGTTGCGGCAGCTCCAGCGGACCGATCAGCGTGACGCCCCGTACGAAACCGTTGGCGATGCCGAGCCCGGCGATGACGAAAAGCAGGAGGTACAGGGCGGCATGGGTCGCCTTGGCGAGGATATGAAGGGGACCGGGATCCTCGACTGGCAACGGGCGGCCCTTCGTATGCCGCCAGGTCAGCAACGCGACGATGACGCCGGTGAAGACGAAACCGAGGACGAAGTGGGCCGACCAGATTCCGGAGCGTAGCGGACCCTTTGGCAGCAGGTCTTCGAGGAAAGTGCCGACCAGCCAGAGGACCAGCACGAGCCCGGCCGTGAGCCAGTGCAGGGTGATGGTGGTGCCGTCGTAAGACGTCTCGCGTGAAGGCATGTCGTGTCCAGTCGAGTAGGCCACGCCCCCGCCGCGGCGGCCGAGGGCGTGGCGGGATATATCAGGGCTTCGAGGGGGCCTGCGGGGCTAGGTCGACGGGCTTGTTGTCGTTGAGGTCCCAGCCCGTGTTCGGGTCCGTCCTCGTGCGCTGGAGCTGGGCGCGCATCTGCCACTGGTACTTGGCGATGCCGTGCTCGACCTCCTGCAGCAGGTTCGAGGTCGTCGGGTCGACCTGTTCCGTCGCCTTGATCGCCGCGTTCACCTCCTCGCCCACCCGCTTGTAGGCGTTGGTGAACCAGACCAAGATTTGGGCGTCGTCGAGGAAGCCGCCAGGGATCTCAGGAACGCCCGAGGTCCTCACGATGGTGTTGGCGCGGCCGTCGGCCGAAGATCCCACTGAGAGCAGACGCTCTGCGATGGTGTCGGCGTATTTGGACAAGCCCTCGTAGTGCTCCTGCAAGAGCAAGTGTAGCGGGTAGTACAGGGTACCGGACGCGTTCCAGTGAGCCTGCTTGGTCTGGAGCTGGAGCTGCTGCAGCTCTGTCAGGGTCTGCTGAAGGGCGGCGACATCCTTCTTCATGGCGTCGGCACCGCCATCGAGGCCGATGACGGGCAGCCCGGACATTTCGTTGGTTGGGAAGGCGCCCACGGGTTGCGGGCTGGTCGTCTTCGTCTGCGAGGCGCCGCGGACGTCGTCGGTGTTCTTGGCGGCCGGCTGGTCGGCCTGGGCGAGATCGAACCGCAGGAGAACCTTCATCGCGCTCGGGAGCGCCGGTGAGACGGTCAGCGTTCCGTTGGCGACGGCGGGAAGCGGTAGGGCCGTCCCAAAGAGGAGCATGGCGGATAGGAGGCGAGCGTTCTTCATGAGGTGCTGATGTGACCTTGGAGCGTGCATGACCCTGGTGGGCGAAGCGAACCTGAAAAACTGCCGCAGATTAGAATTGTTCGAAAATGACACCGAATTTAGGATTGCGCCGGGTCCTACTGGATGCCCCCCCTGGCTACTCGCTCGAGGCACTTATGGCATGGGTTGGCCAGGACCGGACGTCGTAGCGATCCGGCATCATGACCTTGTTCCAGACCTTCACGAAGTCCTTCGCGAAACGCGCCCCGCCGTCGCTGCCCGCATAGACCTCGGCCACAGAACGGAGTTGCGACTTCGATCCGAAGACGAGGTCGCAGCGGGTCGCGGTGAACGTTGGGCAAGCCGCTGTGACGGCCGATCAGTTCGAAAGTCATTCCCTTCTCGTCGGCCTTGCGCAATTCGAGGTCGACGCTAGTCAGGTTGACGAAAAGTCGTTCGACAGGACGCCGACCCAGTTGGTGAGGATGCCGTGGCGCGAACCGTCACGGTTAGCACCGAGGGCGAGCAGGCCCTTCACCAAGGCGACCCAATCAGGCGCCGTGGGGGAGAGGAGATACACCTTGTCGAGGAAGAGTTCTTTTGGCGAGACGCGACCCAACGTGAGCGCCGCAAGTCGTCTGCCACATAGTTGTGAAAGCCGTCGACGACGGGCTTCAGCCACGTGAAAATCTCGATGTCGGTGAGGTCCTGACGCGTATCTCCTGCCCTTCCTGGGTCAGGACGACAAGGACGTCGGATATGAGCATCGGTGCGGCGACGGCTTCCTCCTACGCTTTCCAGGGTGGGTATGCGGGCCTCCGGCGTCGTCGTCTTTGATCTAGCGCAAGGAATGATCGCGGGGACCGTGGTGTCATGCGGCTCGCGCTCGGTCGACCGCGCCGGTCCGGTGGCTTGGCCTCCAGACTCCCCACATCGCTCGCCCTCGATGAGGGGCCCCTTCGGAACAGAAGAGTGCGAACATGCCGGTCCCGGCGATGACGATGTCCGATCAGGGCAAACAGGACCTGCCATCTGTTGCTCCTGCACCGCCGGCCGCGACCCGGATCTCGATAGACCGCTCCGGCTGGTTCCGGATCGGCTTGGTCTTCGTGACGCTCATCGGCCTTTGCGCAGGCCTCGCCGCACAGGCGATGGGTGCGAGTTGGGCATCCTGGATCTGGAGCGCCGCTACGTGCTTGGTACTCGCCGTACTACTCGGCCAGATCATCAACAGCCTGCTGCGCGGTGACGTCGGTCTCGACGTGGTGGCCGCCCTGTCGATGGGCGGCGCCCTTGCCCTCGGACAATCCCTCGCCGCGGTGGTCGTGGCCCTGATGTATGCCGGCGGCCAATCGCTGGAAGCCTATGCCGCGGGCCGAGCCCAACGCGAGATGTCGGCACTGCTCGCCAGGCAGCCACGCTCCGCACTCAAGGAGCAGGACGACGGTCTCAAGGAGGTCCCCATTTCGGACCTGATCCCTGGCGACCGACTGCTGATCCGGACCGGTGACGTCGTGCCCGTCGACGGTCTCGTGGATGCAGGGCGCGCGGTACTGGATCAGGCTTCGCTCACCGGCGAGGCGCTCCCGGTCACCATCGAGGCGAAGGCCGCCGCCCTCAGCGGCGCCATCAACGTCGGGCCGGCTTTCATGCTCGTCGCCGAGAGGGTTGCCGCCGAGAGCACCTACGCGGGCATCGTCCGTCTCGTTAAGGCCGCCCAGGCGGAGAAGGCACCGATGGCGCGCCTGGCGGATCGCTACGGCCTCGCCTTCCTCGCCCTCACGCTGGCCATCGCCGGCGCGGCCTGGTTAGTCACCGGCGATCCGTTGCGGGCGCTGGCCGTGGTCGTCATCGCGACCCCGTGCCCGCTGATCCTCGCCGTTCCGGTGGCCCTCGTCTCGGGCATGTCCCGGACTGCCGGGATCGGCGTCCTGGTGAAGGGCGGCGCGGCCCTGGAGACGCTCGCCAGGATCACCACCCTGGTCATCGACAAGACCGGAACCCTCACCCACGGCACCGCGAAACTTCAGGCGGTCCGGACCCTTTCCGGTCAGGACATCGACACCGTTGTCCTGGTCGCCGCTTCACTAGATCAAGCTTCCGTTCATCCCACGGCGCGAGCCCTGGTGCAGGCGGCACACGCAAGGGCCCTGTTCCTCGTGCAACCGACCGAGGTGGTAGAGACGCCCGGAGAGGGCATTGCGGGTCTGGTCGGCAGCCATCGGGTTCTCGTTGGCGGCCCGCGCTTCATGCAGGCCCAGAATGTCACGTTTCCGGTCAACGCACCGCCGCCTCCGCGAGCGGAAGTTCCCGCGGTGACGGCAACCGTCCTCGTCGCCATCGACGGCGCACCTGCCGGCATCCTCGGCTTCGCCGATCCCCTCCGCCTGGAAGGCGTCACGGCCCTCGGCGCCCTACGCACGACCGGCATCCGTCGCATCGTTCTCGCCACGGGAGACCGCAAGTCCGTTGCGGACGGGTTGGTTGTCGGATTGCCCATCGACGCCGTGGCGGCCGACCTCGACCCGGCTGGCAAGACCGACCTCGTCGCGGTCGAGCGCAGGCATGGCGTAGTGATGATGGTCGGCGACGGGGTGAACGACGCCCCAGCCCTGGCCGCGGCCGATCTCGGCGTGGCACTCGGCGCGCGGGGCGCAGCGGCGGCCGCGGAGGCCGCCGACGTCGTCCTGCTGGTAGACCGCATCGATGGATTGGCGCAGGCGATCCACATCGCGAAGCGCGCCCGCGCCATCGCCCTGCAATGTGTGTTCGCCGGCATCGGCATGTCGACCCTCGGCATGGTGGCCGCGGCCTTCGGATACCTTTCGCCCCTCCAAGGCGCCCTGATCCAGGAAGTCATCGACGTCGCTGTCGTCCTCAACGCCATGCGCGTGCTCGGCGGCAAAGCGTGACGCTCGACATCACGTCCCGACCGCGGGGCGATGCGCAGATCCTCGATGCAAACGAGAGTTCGCTCGCCATCCACGATATCGAACGACCTGGATGCAGTCGGGCGCTTATCTGTCGATGTTCGAACGCCCCTCTCGGCTTACCGTGGGTCCGGGGCGGGGCAGAGAACTTCGATGCGGCATCCTCCGCCGGCACCTTCCGTTACGACCAGCGCGAACCCGTGCAGCTTGGCGATGGCCGCGACGAGGCCGAGGCCGAGCCCATTGCCTTGCGTCTGCCTGGCTCGCTCCGAGCGATAGAACCGCCTGAACACCTGTTCTCGTTCGACCACGGGGATTCCGGGGCCGCTATCCTCGACGGAGACCACAGAAAGGTCCTCACGCCGGCCGAGGCCGACCCTGACCTGGCCATTCACCGGCGTGAACTTGATGGCATTGTCGAGCAGGTTCGACACCGCCTCGAAGATCAGGCTGCGGTCGCCTTCGATGGTGGGCATCGTCGAATCGACATCCAGGGCGAGGACGATCCCCTTCTCCTCGGCCAGGGGCTCGAACAGTTCCGCGGCCTCGCTCACCACGACCCCGAGGTCCACCGGACCGAAGGCGGCGTAGCGTCGGCCATGCTCGATCTCGCCGATGCGTAGCACCGCCGTCACCATTTCCAAGGTCTGGTCGATCCAGACCAACCCCTGGTCTACCGCCTCGCGCAGCTCGCCGATGTCACGGGCCTGCTCGCGGCCGCGCTCGAGCCGCAGCCGCAGGCGTGTGAGTGGGGTCCGGAGGTCGTGGGCCACGGCGTCACCCACGCCTCGCACCTCCTCCATCAGGCGCTCGATCTCGTCGAGCATGCCGTTGACGTTCTGTGCCAGGCGGTCGAACTCGTCCCCTGCCGTGCCGACGGGAAGCCGTTGGCGCAGGTCCCCGTGCATCACTCGCGCGACCGCCGCCTCCGTCGATGCAAGTCGGCGCTTGGCGCGCCCGGCGAGCAACACGCCACCGAGGATGGAGAAGGCCAGGGTCGGTCCCAGCGCGAGTCCCAGGGCACGGATCACCGTGGCCTTGGCGCGGTCGATCTCGTCGGTGTCGTGCGCCACAACCACGATGCTGCCGTCGCTCAGGGCGATCCCCGCGGACCACAGGTCCTCGTGCAGCCGCCGTCCTGCGATGGCGACCTGCGTGCCGATCCGATGAACCTCGCCGTCCAGTGGAAGGGCCTGCGGCCGCGCATCGAGATTGCCGGCGAGCTTTCGGCCGTCGGGGCTAAACAAACCCGCGAAATGCACGCTGTGGAGGTCCTCGCTGACCCAGGTCTCGATGCGGGCACCCGCCTTCGAGGGATCGCCGGCGGCGTACCTGACCTCATGTCGGAGGACCTGGGAGAGCTCGTCCTGCATGAACGCGGCGGTCTGCCAGTACACGAAGGCGAACAGGGTCAGGGACAGCAAGGTCGACCAAAGGGCGATGCCAAGTGCCCAGCGGAAAGCGAAGGAGCGGGTTATCCTAGACATCCGGCGTCAGGGTGAAGCCCTCTCCCCGGACGTTGTGGATCAGGATCGGCTCGCCCTCGACCTCAAGCTTCTTGCGCAGGCGCCCGACATGGACGTCGATGAGGTTCGACTTCGGGGTGAACCGGTAGTTCCAGACCTCCTCGAACATCATCGCCCGGGTCACGACCTGGCCGGGCCGGCGCATGAGGTATTCGAGGAGCTTGAGTTCGCGCGGCAGCAGGGCGAGGTCGCGCAAGCCTCGGCGCCCGGTCCCGGAGATGAGGTCGAGCTCCAGGGTCCCCACCCTGAGCACCGTCTCGCGCGTGTCGGTGGGCCGCCGCAGCAGGGCCTCGATCCGGGCTGCAAGCTCCGCGAGGACGAAGGGCTTGCCCAGGTAGTCATCGCCGCCGGCGCGCAGGCCATGGATGCGTTCGTCAACGTCGCCGAGCGCGCTCAGGACCAGGGCCGGTGTCCGGTCCCCGGCGCCGCGCAGGTCCCGCAGCAGGGTGAGCCCGTCCAGGCCGGGCAGCATCCGGTCGAGGATAATGGCGTTCCAGGTACCCTTACGAGCGGCGGTCGCACCTTCCGGTCCCGTGGCTGCCCAGGCAACCTCGTGTCCGCGCCCGCGCAGGTCGCCGAGGACCTCCTCCGCCGTGGCGGCATCGTCCTCGATCAGAAGTAGCTTCGCCACCCGGTCCTCTCTCGGGCTCTCGCCCCTGTCCCGCTTGTGATGTGGTTCGGAGCCGGTCCCAAGACCACGAGTGTGAACCCGAATTTAATGGCACAGGTCATCACCCAGCTTATATCTTAGAACGGCTCTAATATAACCAATGGACGACATCGTGCTGCTGGAGGCGGAGACAGGCGTGCCCACTAACGGTGAGGCAGGGATGGCCGGCCGCGGAGAGGCGCGCGAGCGTTTGAATGCCGTACCATCGGGGACGGCGCAAAATTCCAGTTCGGCATCCTCCAAGATCAGGCGTCGTTCGATCTGGGCCGTGGTAATTGGCTTGGCTGCACTCGGGCTGGCCGGTTGGTGGTATCGGGATGCCGCAAGGCCCTACATCGAACCGATACTGGAGTCGGTCGGGTTGGCACCCGCCGCGCCCGATACACACACGACGACGAGCTCGGTCGCTCCCGAACAGACGGCCCAGGACAACGTCGTGCGGCTTGATGCCGAAGGACAACGGCGTCTCGGCCTGGCATTCGGGCAATCCGAGATCCGTCGGATCATCCTACCCGTACGAACGCCCGGCATGGTCGCCTTCGACGAGCGCCGGGTCACCCGCCTTAAGCCCCGCACCTCGGGCCGGGTGCTTACGCTATCGGTGCAGCCCGGCGACCGCGTGAAGGCTGGCGAGACGCTCGCCACCCTCGATGCGGCGGGGGTCCTCGACGCCCGCAACGGCCTCGCCGCCGCCCAGGCCAGCCTCGGCGAGGCGCAGGCCACGGAGAAGGTCGCCGAGACCAACCTCAAACGGGGCAACGACCTCGTGAGGCTCGGCGGGGTCACCCAGGCCGAGGTCGACCGGCGCCAGGTCGATCTCGCCAAGGCCCATGCCGCCACCCTTTCAGCCCAGTCGCAGGTCGAACTCTACCGCGCACAGTACGAGCGCCTCGCCCCGGCCCCCGGAGAGGCTCCGGGCGTCAGCGCCATCGTCTCGCCCATCGAAGGCGTGGTGACAATGGCGGGGATCACCCTGGGCGAGGTCGTCGATACCAACCGCGACGCCTTCACCGTGGCGGACCCGTCGCAGATCCAGGTGCTGGCCAACCTCTACGGCCACGACATCGCAACCGTGAAGGCCGGCGACCGGGCGACCATCGAAGCCCCGGTCACGGCGCATCCCCGTTTCGAGGGCCGGGTCCGGTCGGTCAACGCCGCCATCGACCCGATGACCAACACCGCCCCGGCCCGCATCGAGATCGCCAACCCGGACGGGACGTTGCGCGCCAACATGTTCGTTTCCGTGGAGATCGCCGCCGATCTCGGGCGTGAGGGCGTCACGGTGCCGGCCGGCGCGATCCAACAGACTGAGGGCGGCCCCATCGCCTTCGTGCGTACCGGCGACGACCGCTTCGAGAAGCGGGACCTTACGCTCGGGGTGCAGCGCGCGGATTGGGTTGAGGTCCGGTCTGGCATCCAGACTGGTGAGACGGTGGCAACGCAAGGCAGCTTCGGCCTCAAGGCGATCATGCTGCGCGCCCTGCTCGGTTCGACGGATTGAGACCGCGATGAATGCCTGGTTCGCCCTCCTCATCCGCCGCCGCTGGCTGGTGTTGATCCTAGCGCTCGCCGGCGCGGTCGGTGGCATCGTCAACCTCGAAGGCCTGTCCATCGACGCGGTGCCGGACGTCTCGCCCAAGCAGGTCATGGTCCTGACCCTGTCGCCGGGGCTGGGTCCGTTGGAGGTCGAGCGCCTCGTCAGCTTCCCGGTCGAGAACGCCATGGCGGGGGCGCCGGGACTCTCCGGGATACGCTCGACCTCGCGCTACGGGGTCTCGGCCGTCTACGTCACCTTCGACGATTCCATGTCGATTACCGAGGCGCGGTCCCAGGTGTTTCAACGCCTGCCGCTGGCGAAAACGATGATGCCGGCCGGCGTCGGCGACCCGCAGATGGGGCCGATGGCGACGGGGCTCGGCGAGATCTACCAGTTCGAGGTGCGCGGGCCGGGCTACTCGCCGATGGCGCTGAAGCGCATCCTGCAATGGACCATCGCGCCGAAGCTCAAGCTGACACCGGGCATCGCCGACGTGAACATCTACGGCGGCCAGATGCCGACCTACGAGGTCCGGATCTCCGCCGAGAGCCTGCATCGCTACGGCGTGACCATGGCTCAGGTCTACACGGCGCTTGCCGAGAACAACGCCGCGCGCGGGGGCGCCTACATCGAGCACAACGACCAGCAGGAGGTCATCCGCGGCCTCGGTCTGGCCAAGGACACCAAGGATCTTTCCAACATCGTTGTCACGACGGGTCCGGGCGGCGTGCCGGTGACGGTCGCCACCCTGGGCGAGGTGGTGGAGGCGCCGAAGGTACGGCTCGGTGCGGTCACCCACGACGCCGCAGGCGAGACCGTCGTCGGCATCGCCATGATGCAGCAGGGCGAGAACGCCAGCGCCGTGGTCGTGGCCGTGAAGCAGACCATCGAGACCCTGCGCCAGCAGCTCCCCCCGGGCGTCGAGATCGTCCCCTACTACGACCGCAGCACCCTGGTGGCGCGCACCATCCGCACCGTCGAGCACAACCTCATGGAGGGGGCGGTGCTCGTCATCGTCGTGCTGCTCCTGCTGCTGGGCAACCTCCGGGCCGGCCTCGTGGTGGCGGCCGCGATCCCGCTCTCAATGCTCATGGCTTTCGCCGGGATGAGGCTGTTCGGGCTCTCGGGCAACTTGATGAGCCTCGGCGCCATCGACTTCGGCCTCATCGTCGACGGCGCCGTGGTGATGATCGAGAACGTCCTGCGCGCCCGCGGCGAGCACCCCGAGCGCCCGGCCCAAGAGGTCATCCGTCAGGCCACCGTGGAGGTGGCGCGCCCGATCCTGTTCGCGGTCGCCATCATCATCATGGTCTACCTGCCCATCCTCGCCCTCGAAGGGGTGGCCGGCAAGATGTTCCGGCCGATGGCGCTCACCGTCATCCTCGCGCTGGCCGGCTCCCTGGTGCTCACCATGACGCTGATGCCGGCGCTGGCAGCCATCGTGCTGGCTGGGCCCGGGATCGGCGAGCGCGAGACCCGCCTCGTTCACTGGGTTCGAAGCGCCTACACCCCGGTCCTCCGGCTCGCCGAGCGCCGCACCGGGATCACGCTCCTGGTCACCCTTGGCCTGTTCCTCGGGAGCTGCTGGCTGGCGACCCGGCTTGGCGGCGAGTTCCTGCCGAAGCTCTCGGAAGGCTCCATCGTCATCACCTCCGAGAAACTGCCCGGCATCAACCTCGATGCCTCGCTCAAGGTCATGCAACGCATCGAGCAGACCCTGAAGGGCTTCCCCGAGGTCAAGCGGGTGGTCTCGCTCACCGGAAGCGCCGAGATCCCCACCGACCCGATGGGGGTGGAATCCACCGACAGCTTCATCACGCTGACCGACCCATCGACCTGGACGACCGCGACCACCCAGGAGGGGCTTGTCGCCGCCCTCGACAAGCGCCTGCGCGCGGAGGTGCCGGGGGTATCCTACGCGTTCTCGCAGCCCATCCAGATGCGGATGGACGACCTCCTGGAGGGCGTGCGCGGAGACGTCGCCATCAGCCTCTATGGCGACGACCTCAAGGTGCTGAAGGACACGGGCGACGCCATCGTCCGCACGGTTTCCGGCGTCACCGGAGCGGCCGACGTGAAAGCTGAGGCGCAGGCCGGCATGCCGGCGCTCTCCATACAGGTCGACCGTGCTGCGGCCGCCCGCTACGGCGTCAACGTCAGTGACATCCTCGACGTGGTCGAGAGCATCGGCGGGCGCACCGCCGGGATGATCTACGGCGACGACAACTCCATCACCGACATCGTGGTCCGGCTGAAGTCCGCCGACCGTAGCGACATCGCGCGCATCCGCGACCTACCGGTCGGCCGGAACAGCAAGGCGCTGGTGCCGCTGTCGTTGGTTGCCTCCGTCGACGTGGCGACGGGGCCTGCCCAGATCAGCCGTGAGAAGCTCCAGCGTCGGATCTCGGTGCAGGCCAACGTTCGCGGCCGGGACGTCCAGAGCTTCGTCAGCGATGCGCAAGCGGCGGTGAAGGCGCAGGTGACACTGCCGCCGCGCTACTCGCTGCAATGGAGCGGGCAGTTCCAAAACCTGCAGGAGGCGACGGGCCGGCTCTCCGTGGTCGTCCCGGCCGCCATGGCGGCGATCCTGATCCTGCTCGTGGTGATGTTCGGCGACATCCGCCTCGCCGGGCTGATCTTCCTCAACGTGCCCGTGGCCGCCACCGGCGGCATCGTCGCCCTGTACCTGCGTGACCTGCCGTTCTCGATCTCGGCTGCCATCGGTTTCATCGCGACCTTCGGCATCGCGATCCTGAATGGCGTGGTGCTTACGAGCTACATCCGCGACCTCGAACGGATAGGCCTCGACGCCCGCGAGGCGGCGACCCGGGCCGCCGAGATGCGCCTGCGCCCAGTCCTGATGACGGCGCTGGTGGCGGCGCTCGGGTTCCTGCCCATGGCCCTCTCCACGAGCGCGGGCGCCGAGGTGCAGCGCCCGCTGGCCACGGTGGTGATCGGCGGCCTCGTTACAGCGACCCTGCTTACCCTGGTGGTGCTGCCCGCCGTCTATCCGTACCTAGCGCATCTGCGGCTTCCCTGGCGTCGACGCGATGACGAACAATCCGCGCTGAGAACGAAAGATAACCAGCGAGCGGGCGCCGATAGCTTGGAGCATTAAGGCTATCCCTTTTCCAGCACAACGAGCTTCTCGATCCATGTATATTGAAATTGCTCGTACTCGACGCCGATTTAATATGTACAGTCTTAACGAGGATATTGTGCATATCTCTATGCGGTCGGGAGTTAGATCCTCTGTCAAAGATAATTTGAAGATCTTGTTTGCGTTCATTAACGGCTTGCTCAGCTACAGTGAGCAAGATACAAGCGCAATAACAAGCCAAGCTTGACATTAGGACGATAGTCCTTTAATGTAAGTGTCGCTGCGGGCTGTTTCGCAGCTGACCGGATGCCCCCGATGCCCCTGCCGTTACGCCTCCACTGCGACCCAAGCCCGACCGGCAGCAGGCGGGTGCATCTTCCCCCCTCACACTCAACGCAAGGCGGCCTCCGGGCCGCCTTCGTCGTTTCTGGAGCCCTTTGATGACCCTAAACATCGCAATCAGCACAGCCGCCACCATACCGCACGGCCTGATCCTGTTCGGCCGCGACGAACGACAGCGCCCCCACGCCTCGCGCTTTGCCGCTGGCGAGAGGGCCGAGGCCGAGCGTGCCGCTGGGCTGATGGGCATGCACGTGCTCGAAATCAGCGACGACACCCATCACAGCCTCGCTGCTGGCCTGCCCCAGGGACGCTTGTTCGGGAGCGGCAAGGCCTTCGTGCCGTTCGTCAAAGCCGAAATGTTCGAGCGGCTCGTGGCGGCGGCTGGCCTACCCGATGTCGCCCCGCGTGTCAGGGCCGCAGGCAAGGCCGCCAGCGCCCCTCCGGCATCAGGGGGCGGGGCAAGTGACGCTGCGGGCGCCGGAGGCCCTGGGGGGCGCTTCAAGGCGCCCGCTGATTGGCCGGGGATCGAGCGTGGCTGCCTCGTGCTCGCCTGCGCCGGCCCGTTGGAGGGTTGGTTCGAGGCGATTGTCATGTACACCAAGGCCGACGACGCCTTCGAGCTTCAGTGGCGCGACTGGCCCGACGATCCGCTGATTACCCGGCATCGCAGCGAGCTTGGCTTGCTACCGCCCGGCGCGGTTCAAAGTGCGAAGCCAGGGGCGTGAGCCGCTCGGCCCCCATCAGCGTCGAGGCGAATCCCGCCTCGACCACCCGCACCGACCGGGTGCGTGCCCTGAACGATGCCTTCCGCCGGAGCTTTGCCGGCGGCCATGTGATGCTGTCGCGCGGGATCGCCACCCTGCCGGAGGAGCGCCGTCGCGAGGCCGAAGCAGTAGTTCAATCGTTCGCGACCTTCAGCGTCGCCGACGACCCGTATGGCCAGCACGATTTCGGAGCCTTCGATCTCGCTGGGCAGCGATGCTTCTGGAAGATCGACACCTACGACCGCGTTATGGTCGGGCACTCGCCTGATCCGGCCGACCCGGCAGTGACCGTGCGCATCCTCACCATCATGCTCGCTGCCGAGTACTGAGTCTCCGACACGATAGCCCTGCTTGCGGGCTGCCCAACCGACGCACCTGCCCAAACGGCGTTTAGCGTGCCCCTGGCCACGACGCCGACCCCCGTCAAAACCCCAACCACTAGGATCTGGAACATGAACTCGTACCTCAGTGCGATGCGGAGCTATCGCGACTTTTCTGGCCGGACCTCGCGCGGCGACTACTGGCGCTTCATTCTTGTGTACTTCGGCATCGCGCTGATCGCGCTCGTGCTCGATGCGGCCTTCGCCACCGGCAACAAGGATGGTGGCCTGTTTGTCGGCCTCGTCCACCTCGTTCACCTCCTGCCGCAGGTGGCGGCGGGAATCCGCCGGATGCACGACACCGACCATTCGGGGTGGTGGTTGTTGCTCAGCCCCGTCGCGCTGGTCTTCGCCTGCTTTGCCGGGACGCCGGGGCCGAACCGGTTCGGGTTGCCCCCGGCAGCCGGTGCCGTGCCCGCTACAATTAGCACCGTGCCTTCGACACAAACCCCGGCTGCCCCTGTAGCCCCGCCGCAGCGTGACGTGATCGCCGAAATCGAACGGCTGGCGCAGCTTCGCGCCGGCGGCAGCCTGTCGGAGGCCGAGTTCGAGGTGATGAAGGCTGAGGCCCTGTCGCAGTCGCGCGGCGAGTCAACGACGACACGGCGTGGGTCCTAGTTGCGGTCACCGTTTGCATGGGTGGCCGAGACGTCGCGGAACGGTCCGCGACGCCAAGGCAAACGTCGCTTAGAACGACGCGCGTACGCCGCCAAAGAAGCTGCGTCCGTTGCCTGGATAGAACGCTGCCAGCGCCGCCGCGCCGCCCACGGCAGTCGATGCATTAGTCACTACCGAGATGTCGGAGATATAGCGCTCGTCCGTCAGGTTGCGAGCATCCAGGAACAATGAGACTCCGTTCTTGAAATCGATCCCAGTCTGGATGTTGAACAGCGCGTAGCCCGGGACTTGCAGTGTATTAGCGTGGTCAGCGAAGGCCCCCTGCGGCACCCAATCCACTGAAGGCGAAAAGTAGAACCCACCGGGGTGGGCATAGGTCAGGACAGTGCGCAAAACATCCCGTGGAATACCGGCGATCTGGTTATTGCCGAAGACTGGATCGTTGATGAAACGAAAGTCGTTATGGGTCCAGATTTGCGAGGCGATGATTGTGTCCCCAATTCCACTAAAGTCGCGCACCATATCGATAGATACTGCCGCCTCCACGCCCTGGTGCAGTGTGCGCGGTGCATTGAAGGTCGCGGCCGGAATATTGAGTCCGGGGTTGATCGAGAAATTGATCAATTCGTCGCGGATCTCGGATCGATAGAGGGTCACGTCCCAAGCGAGCCGGTCGATGCGACCGCGCGTTCCTGCCTCGTAGGTCCAGGCCCGTTGCGCCTCAAGAGGCACGAAGGTCGTGCGGAGGGAGTTCTGCTGCGCCAAGTCGGAGAAATCCGGCACATCGCGCGAGCGGGTGATGTCACCGAAGACTTGAATGTCGGGGAGCGGCTGCCACAGTAGGCCGATCTTCGGGTTAATGCCTTCATATGTAGCATTGGCGAACTGGACATTGGGGTTGGCAGCAAAACCACCCTTGTTGCTATAGGTGCGGTTCGAGGAAAATGCCTTGGCGCCCGTCATCAGTGCTACATCGGGGAGGAACCAGAATCGATTTTCGCCATAGGCTTCGTAGTTGGACGCACTCTGGAGGGCGTTGAGAGTCTGGCCGCCGCGCTGTCCAGCGACGTTAAAGAACTGCAGCGCTGAGTTCTGGCCTGCCGAGGCGCGCAGGCCAAGAATCGTATCGTTGCGGTAGCCCGCGATGTCGAATGTGCCTGACCAGTGTGGTGAGATCCCATACGTCCAGCCGTCCTGATCGATGACCTGGAAAATCGGATGGTAGAGCGATTTGTGGATCGCCCATGTGTCGATATCGAGCTTGCCGACATCCAGCGCGAATGAGGTCCGGTTTGCGATCCGTTCTGTCTCAACTTTGCGGGACTGGTTGCCGGCGACAGCTGAGGGGTTGGCGATGGTCGGGGCGTTGAGCGCGTTGAACAGCGTCAGCGTACCGGGTAGTTTCTGGTCGGTAAGGTAGACGCCGACATAGAACCGCGTCTCAACGCCCGGCGCGAGTTTGTACCCGATATTGGCGTTGAAGTTCTGTGTGCGCTGCGACTCGTGATCGCGGTACCCATCTGAATTCGTGATCGTCCCATTGATAAGGAAGTCCACCGGTCCAGAGATGCGGGAGAACTGGAAGTTTTCGCGTATGGTGCCGAAGCTGCCACCGTCGATTCGCAGAATGTTGGGGGCAAATGCGGTGTAGGCGGTAGGGGTAACGAAGTTGATTGCCCCGCCAAGAGTCGTTGCGCCGAACGTTAGCGCGTTCCCCCCTTTGTAGACCTCTACCGACCGCAGAGCGAGGGGGTCGATTTGATAGAAATCACCGCTGCCGTCGGCGAGGTTGATTGGAATGCCGTCTTGAAGAACCTCGATCCCACGTAGATGGAAGCCGCGCGAAATTCCCGATCCTCGGATCGAGAGACGCATTTCCTGACCGTAGCGCTCCTGCACGAAGACGCCCGGCGTATCCTTCAAAACGTCACGAAGGGTATTGGCGTACCGGTTCTGGAAATCCCTGGCATCGACGAAGGCTACCGAGCCGACCGTGGAATTCACCAATGCTCTTTGGGCTGCAACGCTGGGTACAGTGATAGTGCCGTTTGTGGTTTTTCCCGCTCCTTCGACGGATAGCTCAGGAAGGGTAACAGGTGTTGCACTGGGACTGCCAGTTTGCGCGAAAACAGAGGTGGTGGCAAGCAAAGTGAATAACAGAGCGAGGCACAGCTCGACCCGGGGAACTGGGTACATGACAAAATTCCAAAGTCTGAGAGATCGAAAGACGAACAATCAGTCAGACAACTGGCGGAGCTCGCGCACTGGCGCTTATCCCAGGGGGGGCGCGTGGACGTGTGACTACCTCGGGACGCCATGAGGTTCGGGCCGTGTGGCGGAATGGCCAGATGATCGGCGACGCCGCAAGCACGGGAACGTCGAGGGAAGGCGCAATATGGGCGGCGGTACAGCACGACATCTGGCTATGAATTGGTGGAGCCTTGACTGGTCCATCCTGCGAGAAGCGTGCGTCAGTGAGGCAAAGGATGTGAGCGGTATCAAGCGAGCGACCTACGGCCATACCGCCAAGAAGGCCTTGAAGCACAAGAGCGTACAGCGCGACCACAGCAACGGCCGCGCGGCAAGCCGCCCAATTGAGCCGGTTTCCGCACATCATCATTGCGTATGGCCACGCTCCTATGCGGGTCAATGTGGCGGAACTGCTCGCGAGAGGTTTTTTTCGACGTGTGCTTTGAATGCCAATTGCACATGCTGGCGGCCGAAGATGCGAGTCTGAGACACAGCCGTAAGCAAACTTACCGCACCCCGCTCCTTTACATTGACGAAACGCGAAGCTTTGCCATACGCCTCTATGATGCGCATGTGGCAGCCGGACTGGAGAGTCTGCCGCGCGGTCATCGCGGTGGCTGCGCTCTATGCGCTTGCGCTTCAAGCGCTACTTGGGGGCATGGGCGGCGTTGGAACGCTCGGTCCAGATCACAGCCTCTGCCTTCAGGACGGCGGGACTTCAGAGAAAAGCCCAACCAAAGCCCCTCCGGTCCACAGTCATCTCTCGTGCTGCACGGCTGCCCATGTTGCGCCGTCCCTCGACGCCCCGGTTCTTGCGGCAGTGACGATTGAGTGGCCGATCCGGCATGCCGTCCGGACCACATGGCGGCACGAAGTCGTCGCCGCTCCCCGCGCCCCTCCAAGCATCAGCGCCAGCGCACGAGCCCCACCCGTCGTCTGATTGATCGCTCGCCTTCCGATCTTTCAGACCACGGACCTATGACATGCATCCCTCATCACGGGTCGAGCTGTGCCTTGCCCTGCTCCTGACGCTCCCGAGCACAGCCGCCTTAGCACAAACCTCTCCATCGGCATCAGCGCAACTCGATGAACTTTCCGTCGTGGCAGAGCCGACGCTGGGGCGAGGCGGAGGCGCACTGACGGTACTGAATACGGCGCAAGCCACAGCCGAGATCCAGCGCACGGCCGGTGCCGTCGCTATCGTTCCCGACACCGCCTACAAGAACAGGCCGGCGCAGACGCTCAAGGACGTTCTCGATTTCGTGCCAGGCGTCATCGTTCAGCCGAGGTTCGGCTCCGACGCTCGCCTGTCGATCCGCGGCTCCGGTCTGTCCCGCAACTACGGCAACCGCGGCATCAACGTCTTTCAGGACGGCATCCCGATCAACACCTCCGACGGCCTCGTCGATTTCTTCGAGATCGATCCGACCGCCTACCGCTACGTCGAGGTCTTCAAGGGGGCCAACGCCCTGCGCTTTGGTGGCAACGCCCTCGGTGGGGCGATCAACCTCGTCACGCCGACCGGCCGTGACGTGTTTCCCTTCGACGCCCGAGTTGATGCCGGCGCCTTCGGCTATGTGAAGAGCCAGGCAGCTACAGGTGGGGTGTCAGGGCCACTCGACTATTTCATCACGCTGTCTGGAGAGCGCTTCGACGGCTTCCGTGAGCACAGCAATGGCGAGTCGGTGCGCGGCAGTGCCAACGTCGGCTACCAGTTCTCGCCCCAGGCCGAGACGCGCTTCTACATTAACGCGAACACGGTCAACCAACGCATCCCCGGCGAGGTGGACCGGCGGACGGCGCTGACGAACCCGCGCGCCGCTAACCCGGAATGGGTTCGACAGGATCAGCAGCGCAATGTCGATTCGGTGCGGCTTGCCAACAAAACGACCCTGCGGTTTGACGAAACCACGGTGGATTTCGGTTTCTTCACCGTCCAGCGCCACGTCGATCATCCGATCTATCAGTACCTCGATTACACCGTGCAGGATTACGGCGGGTTCGTCCGGGCGACCGACGACAGGATCATTGGCGGCTTCCGCAACCGCCTGGTCGCTGGGGTCAACATCGACAACGGCACGATTGACTACCGGCAGTTCGTCAACCTGACTGGCGCCAGGAAGGGCGCACTGACGTTCTCCACGCTCGACTATTCCGAGAACGTGACGGCCTACCTGGAGAACTCGTTCTACGTCCTACCCAACGTCGCTCTCGTCGGCGGCGGCCTCTTCATGCACGCAACCCGTGATCGGAAGGACCGCTTCCTGTCTGATGGCAATCAGTCCGGCCGCAACACCTACGACATCGCAAAGCCTCGTGTAGGCCTGCTCTGGAACGTTGATCCCACGTGGCAGGTGTACGGTAACATTTCGGGCAGTGCTGAAGCGCCGACCTTCGATGCAAACTCGTTCGGGTCAGTGGCGACATCCAACCTGCGAGCCCAAACCGCAACGACCTACGAGATCGGGACACGTGGTGTCCGGCCTGACTTCACCTGGGATCTCTCGCTCTATCGGTCGGAGATCAGGAACGAGCTGCAGTGCTTGACGACTTCGATTTTTAGCCCTTGCAGCATCGTGAACGCAGACCGCACCGTGCACCAGGGCGTTGAAGCTGGGTTCGGGATCGCCTTCCTCAAATCGCTATTCACGTTCGAGGATCGGATCTGGCTCAATGCCGCCTACACCTACAACGAATTCTTTTTTGATCAGGACCCGCGCTACGGCAATAACACTTTGCCGGGGGTTCCGACGCACTATCTGCGCGCTGAGATGCTGTACCGGCATCCTAACGGCTTTTACGTGGGTCCGAACGTCGAGTGGTCGCCGCAACCCTATTTCGCGGACAACGCCAACAGCTTGACGGTGCCGTCTTACGCCCTCCTGAACTTCAGGATCGGTTACGATACAGGGCGAGACTGGTCAGGCTACGTCGAAGCGCGAAACCTCCTCGACCGCCGCTACATCTCAAGCGTGGCGATTGCTGGAGTTGCCAACCTGACCTCGGAAATCTTCAATGCCGGTACTGGGCGCGCGGTCTACGGCGGCCTACGGTATCGGTGGTGAATGGCCGTCCCACCAAGCGGCCGAGGCGGGGCGACGCCGGCAGAAGCGCTTCAACCGCGAAGGCTCGTCGGTTCCTTGATGATCTCCGCCTCATCGTCGGTAGCTTGCGAGATTCAGGTGTCACGACCTGTGGTGGGATTGCCCTCAACCTGCGAATGCAAGGCGTCCCGAAACCACGGGGCGGGCTTGTTTGGACAGCCGGAGAGGTACGCCGGCTCCTCCACAGGTTCGATGATTTGAACGCCGCGGACCCGACCCGCTCGATGCTCCCGCGACAGGCCGCCACGTTTCCCGTCAGCCCCTCCACGCCACCTCAACCCGTAGAACCTGGAGAAGCGCCATGAAAACCAATGCGAACTGCATCAGGCATCTCTGCACTCTCGTGGCATTGCTAGCAGCCGCAGGCGGGGCATATGCTCATGAGTATAGCGCCGGCTCTCTGAAAATCGGCCATCCCTGGTCCCGGGCCACGCCGGGTGGCGCCAAGGTCGCCGGGGGCTACGTGAGCGTGACCAATACAGGTAGCGAGCCGGACCGCCTTATCGGTGGAGCTTTTGACCAGGCTGCCGAGGTCGAAGTGCACTCCATGACGATGGAAAACGGGGTCATGAAAATGGCACCGGTCGAGGGTGGCTTGGTGATAAAGCCCGCCGCGACCGTGACCCTGGGGCCAGGCGGCTACCATCTGATGTTCATGGGGCTGAAAGCGCCATTGAAGCAGGGTGAGATGATCAAGGGTACACTGACATTTGAGAAGGCCGGCGTGGTGCCGGTTGAGTTCTTGATCGAGGGTATCGCAGCCAAAGGAACGAGTGCCGACCATGGCGGCCACGATCATGCCCGATGAGCGCCGGCCAATGTTTGCAACCAGCCGCGGAGCGAGCAATCTGATCCTTGCCGCATTCGCCCTGGCTGCCATGGCGATCATAGGTACCACCATCGCCATGTGGCCGCGCGGACCAGCGCCCCCTGCGGTGTCGGGGATCGGTGGCCCGTTCCGGCTGCAATCCTCCCAGGGAGGCGAACTCGATTCGGCCACGTTAAGGGGTAAGCCGTTCCTGGTGTTCTTCGGGTTCACCCAGTGCCCGAACGTCTGCCCGACAACGCTGGCGGACCTCAGCAACCTACTTGATGAGTTTCACCAGCAAGGCGGGGATATCCCGGCGTACTACATAACGGTTGATCCGGAGCGGGACACCGCCGAGGTCATGCGCGAATACATGCCGTCCTTCGGCGACCGGATCGTAGGATTGACTGGAAAAACCGAAGAGATAAAGCGGGTCGTAGATGCCTATCGCGTGACAGTAATCAAAGTTCCACTCAAAGATGGCAACTATACCCTTGAGCACACTTTGATGATCTACGTTATGGATAGGAACGGTGGCTTCGTGGGCCCCCTCAGCCTCGATGCCGGGCACCCCTACGCACTTAAGCAGCTTGTCCGAGTGACTGCAAATAGCAAGGGCTAGTTATTCCTTTCCATGATACCTGATAGCTTGCAGCATTCGAAGTACGAGGCGATGATAAAATCATTCACTGGATCGTCGGAAAAGTGCTGATGCGGGCGGGTAAGAGCTAGCTATTCGAAAGACATCGCTTTTGGGTGGAACCCAGGATGTCTTCGGCTGCCATTCGGCAGTTCCTTCAGATCAACGCCAGGTCTAGTAGCGATTTGGCCTGGGTGTTCGGGCTGAACCGCTAAACGATTGCTGCAAAGTTAAATCCGGACTAATTCGATCCAGAAGCCGAAACTGAGGCCCCTGCTGCCAGTGTCCGGCACGATCCTCCAAGCGGATTGGATCATCCCGGTCGAGATGAGGCACCGTTAGGGCTCTCGCAACACCCGATACACCTGCATGCGGGAACAGCCCAAGACCGCAGCGATTGCGGCGGCGCCATTGCCCGCCTTCGACAACGACATGATCCGGTCGCGGTCGAGGCGGCGTTTGCCGCCAGCATAAGCACCGCTGCCCTTCGCCCGCTCGATGCCTTCGCGCTGGCGCTCCTTGATAAACCGGCGTTCCATCTGCGCCACCATGCCGAGCACGGTCAGGACCACATGACCCATTTCGCCTCGGGTTGAGACGTGCGGGTCGAGTACGGTGACGTGGGCGCCGCGCTGCTCGGCCTCGTGAATGAGGTTGAGTACGTCTCGGGTATCACGGCCGAGCCGGTCGAGGCGCGTGACCATGAGTTCGTCGCCGGGCCGTAGGAACTCAAGCACCGTCGTCAACTCAGCTCGGCCGTCGCGGCTGCCGCCGGAGACCTTCTCCGAACGAATGACCCCGCAGCCTTCGGCCTTCAGCCGGGCGACTTGCCCGGCGAGATCCTGATCAATCGTACTGACGCGAGCGTAACCGATGCGGGCCATGGTTTGTAACCTCAAGCTTTAGGCCCGAGGCTACCTTGTCACAAATAGCCGGTGTCAACCCAGATGTTACGATGACAGGCGACAGCTATGTTACGTCACGCCAGGGTATACCCAAATGTGCACTGAAAAATGAGCCGTTACTGCCATTGGGCAGGTGTCGAGTGACATCTGCGGATGGCGCATTGTCCACTCGCGATACACGTTTCTCGATCAATCCATAGGCATGGTGAGGGCTTCCCTTCAAGAGGATTTGTGCCTATTTTGTTCTTAAGTTCTGGGATGGATCGGACCTGATGCTGCTGGACGTTTCGCTGCTTAGTACGGCCCTGATTGCAGGGGGCAGCCTGGTCGCCGACGCGACCGTAAAGGAGATGACGAAGGACGCCTATCAAGCACTGAAAGGGAAGGTTGGAGACTTGTTTGGGCGCCGGGCGGCCAGGGCGACGGAAAAGTTGGAGGCTACCGAGACCCAAGACGAGGGCAAGGCGGAACTCGCGCTGGCCATTCCCGACCTGCGGCCTGACGAAGTCGAAGAGATCCGGCCAGTGCTGCAAGCCTTTCTGGACGCGATGCGCCATGATGAAGCGGCCCGGAACACCTTGGCGCACGCGAGGATCGCACTGGACCTCGACGTCGGTGGTAACGTGATGATCGACAACATTCAGGATGCGCGGGAAATCGGCGTTCGGTCCCGGTCTGACGGCGACTTCACGTTCAGCAACGTTAGGATGGATCCCGGCAGCCGCTCGGGAAACTGATTAGCGCGCCGTGGGACCCGCACGGCGCGCCATACCGAACGTCCGAGCAGGTCACCCACAACAACACCTCGATCACTTCTAGGTCCGGGCGCGATTCCATCTTCGCACTGCCCGGTAGTACCCTGACCTACACAACGGTCGATCATGACGCCCTTGCGACATTAATCGCCGACAAGATGCGCATTGGGGCGCCGACCGGTTTGTCCGTCATCGCCCCGAATGATGGACTGCACTCTTCAAATCCGTTGGAGCAACTACTCGATAAGCAGATTGATCGGCTTCGCGACAGAGCTTCTGCGCTCAATCCGAGCGAAGCCCTTCAAGAATTCCTGCATCTGCTGGAAGACCTTCCACCCAACGCCAGCGGCACCATCCGCTTCCGCGTGAAGGCAAACATCGGTCATAGGTACCTCGCGCTGGACGATGGTGAGAGCGCCAGCCGTTGGCTGCTTGACGCCTTCGACGAGGCGCCCACCGATCAGCGAGCTGTGGCCAACCGTGCGCTTGCCTACTTCGTTCGCGGCGAGGTCCGTGCCGCCTACGGTTATGCTGCCGAAGAATTGCAACGGGACCCGACGAACAAGACACTCGGCTCCTACCTACCGCAGTTTGCCGTCCGACTTCCCGAGATCGAACGCCCACTTGCCGATGTCCCTGAAGGCATCCGCAGTTGCGAGGAGGTGGCGGCCGGAGAGATTGCCTTCCATCGCGGGCGCGAGAACCGCCCTGTGTGGTGGGAGTTGGCACGACGCGGTTCGGAACTGTTCCCCAACTCGAAGCACTTGGCGTTCGTCCGCGCCCTCGCGGATATCGACGAGATCAGTCGTGACGAGCGTGTTCAGCGGACCCACTTGCCGACAGACGACCAGCGTCGGCAACTTCAGTCGGGCGCGGAGGTGCTCGATGCTTACTGGACGGCAGGTCAGTTCAGCCTGAAAAGCCGCTTCGGAGATGGTGTCGAAGCCCTCGTAGGTGCCTTGATCGCTCATCACATCCTCAATGATGCCGAGAAGGCGGTCGAGAGAGCGACGCGGATCGCGGATGCCGGCTTCATAGAGCCCGACGTGCTGCTGAACGCCGTTATGGTCGCACTCTCGTACGGCGATATGGAACTCGGACGCCGTCTGATCGACCGCCTCCCCGAAGACCCCGATTTGGCCTTTCATGCCGGCTACATCAACGTGCAAGAGGGGCGGTGGGATCTGGCGGCCGAGCGTTTCGCCGTCGCGAACGTTCCGGACTTCGAACGGGCAGTGGTCGATGCCATTTGCCGCTTGGCAAAGGTCAAAGCAAAATCGGCGGACGCGCCCGTCCTCGAAGAGCTAGTAACGGAATTCGCCCATAGCCCTCGGGCGCTCGTGCTGGTTTCTCGCGTCGCGACCGAGACCGGTGACGTTGCCTTGGCCGAGCGCGCGTACAGGGACGCGTTCGCTTGCGTAGATGCCGACACACACATGGCTGGCCGGCTGATGGTGGCCAGCCTTGCCCGTGATCTCGGTACCCCAACCGACATTATTGAGTTGCTGAACGGCTACGTCCCTACTCGGGGATACGAGCGGGAAAATGCATGGCTCGCCATCGCGCATGCAAACGAGCGGCCTCATCGTCCGAGAAATCTGCGTTTCTTCGAGGGCCTATCAGCGACGGTCCGGTCGAGCCATGAGATTGCACGAGCGCATGCCAGCGTCCTGCTCGATCTTGGAAAGGTGCCCGACGCACTTGCCCTACTAAGGCGCCTGCGCGCCGCGGAGGAGGATGATATCTACGTGACATTGCGACTCGTCGAGGCGATGCGACGATCTGGTCAGGCGAAGGCCACCCGCAAGCTACTGAGGTCGGTGACGCTCGCGCGGATGAAGGGGGCCCCGGAGCACGCCATGATGTTGATCATGGAGATCGCCGTGGCAGGAAATCGTGCCGAGGCTTACGCGGCGGCCTACGAACTTGTCAGAAGGCATCCCGACCGCCCCGACGTCGCTCTTGGATACGTGGGCCTCGGGCTTCTCCGCAACGGAGGCCCAGGTTTCCGGATGAAGGAAGCTGGCCCAGGTGCTTATGTTGCTCTTATGGGACCTATGGGGGCAGGTCGGTCCTTCGCCATCGACGACGGACCTGAGTTCTTCGGTATTGCCGTCGAGACGCTCAACAGTCCCATCGCGAGGCTTGTCGCGGGCAAGCGAGAAGGCGATACCTTCGAGATTCCCAAGATGGGAGGCGACCCCGAGACCTGGACGGTTGCTTCGGTCCACGGGAAATACCTTCAACTCCACCACCGGATCATGGAGGAGTTTGAGATACGGTTTCCGGGTACGCCGGGGCTGTCGCGTGTCACAATGCAAGAGGGCGACGTATCGGCGGCACTCGCGATGGTGCGCAGGTCGGCGGAGCACAACGAGCGAACCGCTAGGCTCTACGTCGATCAGCAACTGCCGTTGGCAGTCGTGGCTCGCGCGCTCGGGGGCGATCCGGTTGGATTCGCGCAGTACGTAACGACGCTAGGCGCACATGTCACCACCTGCACGGGCGACGGCAAGGAACGTGAGGCAGCCAGCGCAACGGCCCTCGCGGCGCGCGGGCGCGGCGCGGTCCTCGATCCCTACACAGCGTGGGTTGCCGCGGAGATGGACCTGCTGCCAACGCTGAAGTCCTGGTTCGGGACGCTCCATGCGCCCGCATCCTGCATCCGCATGATCGAGCGCATGATCGAGAAGCAGCGCCAAGGCATCGGCCACCGTCAAATGACGATGTCTTGGCACGAGGGTCAATTCTATCGGCAGGAGATCGACGACGATTTCCTCCGCTCCCAAATTGCCGTGCTCGAAGAAGGGCGGGACAAGATCGTCGCAACTTGCGAGGTGCACTCGGTCCTGGTCCCGGACAAGACGTCCGAGGTCGCCGACATGATGATGGATATGGCCGGCTCAAGCTTTCTTGATGCAGCCTTCCTCTCACAGGAACACGGCGTACCCTTGCTCTCGGATGATGCACGCTACCGGTCTTGGGCCACGGCAGCGAGCGGATGTGAAGGCATCTGGATGCAAGTTACTTTAATGGCAGCAGTCGAGACCGGTGCGCTGTCCATGGCCGCCTATGGCAAGGCCCTGGTCGGGCTGGTAGCCCGTCAACATTCATTCGTGTCGCTCAAGGGCGATGCCCTCTATGAGATTTACTGTCAGGACGACAACCGGCTGTACCGCCTTAAGGCTGCTTTAAGATACATCGGGGGGAACGATGCCGAAATGATATCCCACCTCACGGTAGTCATTGAGTTCCTCAAGGCTGTATGGGGCTACCGCGATGCCCAATCAGTACTAAGAAGGAAGGCGGCAACTGGCTTAGTTTTAGAGGCCTTCTTTCGAGGCCGGCAGAGTGACTGGCTCGACTGGTTTCGGCGCCTCGTCCATTACGCTCCCGGAACGTTTGCCTTTCATCGATACCTGCGAGACTGGCTGACTGGACACTTCATACAAGTTGAGCAATTAACCCATTCAAAGGCTTAATCATGCTCTGCCACCTGACAGCCTGTTAGCCTTTCGTCATAATGGATAACTTCTGCTTCCGAACGCAGCTTACCGCTGACAAATAATGTGCGCGACGCTGAGTACCATCGTGGCAGAGGAAAAGATGCCGGTGCGGCAGTTCAATATGCCGGAATTGGTATGCGCTCTATATCCTCGGCTAACGACTTAAGGTCTTGAAAGTGCCGATATCCTGCAGCCTCTCCCTGACCTACGTGTCCTTGAAGGTGATCAGCACGGCTGTCAGATATCCCGACCCGAGACGCTGTGCTTTTCCACCAATGACGTAGAGCGTGGTTTGGGGCCTTGCGTGGGTTATCAAAACCCGGCTGTTTACGTATCCAGCCCGCGAGGTGATTGACTGTGCCCTTTGAAGCATGCCGCTCGCCACGTCCTGTGACGCGGCCATAAAACAGGGGGCCTTGTCCTTTAGCCCTCACGAAATCAAGGAAACCGGCTTTGATTAGTGCATGGTGCAACGGCACGACGCGCTCCGAACCAGCATTTTTGAATGTTCCGCCATCCTCCGCGGGGCGAAGTTCCATCACAAAAACCCCATCGATCTGACGCACCCGTTCAGCCCAAAGCTGTGCTAACTCGCCCGCACGTGCGCCTGAGCAGGTTGCTAGGAGCGGTATCCAACGCCTCGCCGCATGAGTTTGCTTTTGCGCGAGACCGAGTAGAGCAGCTACTTCCGCATCTTCGTAGGGAAGCTTACCTGTGCCTGCTACCCGTTTGACTTTTAAACCGATACCGGCTGCCACATTTTGCACTACGTGGCCATTTCGCTTGGCGTGAGACAACAGGGCGTGGATGCAGGCGATATAGGTTCCATTGATATTGCTCGCCGAGCGGCCCTGATCAAGTAGCTTGTCCTTCCAACTGATGATGTCTTTGACGGTAAGCCGTGCGACAAGCTGGTCCTCTACGTGTGCGCGAAAGGACAAAACAACAGGCTTCCAAGTCGCGAGTGTGGCTGGTGCGGGTTTTGTTTCCCTTTGCCAATGCTCAAACAGAGTGGTGAGGTTGATTCCCGGTGCGGTGTTTTGAGTGAAGACCGGTGGAAAGCGGTTCGCCTTCGGATCTGGTGTGTAGTCTCCCAGCGATGCCCGCTTCATCGCCCAGCCCGCATCCAGCGAGGCTTCCGCAACCTGCTGTAGAAGCTTGAGGCGGCTGCTTGGGGTTACCTCAAGCGCGTGCCGCGCGAGCACCCAGGAAGCAAGCAGCCCAAAGCGGACTTCGAGGCTCTTTTCACTGTCCCCTGGCGGAAGGCTCTCGATGACGTCGAGCAGAATTGGTCCGTGTGAAACCCCAAAGGCGCCGAGCGCTGCAAGACGCTCGTTCATGATCTCCTGCCACGTGATCGATGGCGGATTTGGCAGGCGGCCTTCCATTGCCGCCCAATGGAAACCTTTCCAAGCCTCCCAGTCCTCTGGTTCGCCTGGGTTCATCTCGAAGCGTTCGACAACGAGGCGGTAAACTTCCCCAGATAACGCGACTGCCTGCCGGTGGCTGAGCTCGACCAAGCCGGCGCGCAAGCTATCGAAGATGCGCTCCAGTTGGGAGGTGACTGCCCCAATGCGCGCTTTCGCAGCAGCCGGGTCGCGGACACGCAAAGACAGTTTGATGACAGGCCGAATCGTGATTTCGGCCACGCATTCCGGCGCCGGCCCATATGCTGGGAGTGTGATGGGATAGGATCGTCCACCCCCTCGCGCGACAACATCGGCCGGGACACGCTTCTGCAATTGACGGAAGCTTGAGTCGCGGCGTGTTGTCGCAGTCGTCATACGAAGGCCCATCGAGCTTGTACCCCGGTCATGTATACCGGTCAGCCCCGAATTTGCCTAAGATATCAACGGATCAATCACTTAAAGCCGAATGGTGCCCAGGGACGGAGTCGAACCGCCGACACTGCGATTTTCAGTCGCATGCTCTACCAACTGAGCTACCTGGGCCTCCGCCGAAGCGCTTGGCGCCGTCGACTGGAGCGGGGGTATAGTGAGGTCGTGGGGCCCTGTCCAGCCTCCTTCTCACGCATCCTGCAATCGGATCGATTCAACCGATGTCCCCTCCGGCCCCGCATCCTCCACAAGACCATACGATGCAGGCGGTGAGTTGCGAGGATGAGGGGGTCTGCTTGGGAAAATGGACCTTGGCGGATGACCGACTTTGGTATGCGCCGCCGCCGAGAGGTCCCATCGAAGGGCTCTCAGGCGGGCTCGGCGTCGAGCCGCCGCGATCTGCGGATGGGCGCGAGGTCGCGCAGGGCGTCGTGGTGGAGGAGAAGGACGCCGGTGGCGCCCGACAGCCTGCGCGCGGCGGGGGTGAAGCCGGCATTGGAGACGACGGCCGCCATGTCCGCCTGCCAGTAGCGCGCCGCCGCCGAGGCCTCCTGCACCGCCGCGTTGCCCACGGGCTTCGTGTAGCGTTTGCACTGGAGCACGAGGCGGATGCCTGAGCGCTCGGCGACCACGTCGGCCCCCTGGTCGCCGCTGGCCTTCGTCGGGCGCGCCGACCAGCCCGCCTCGCGCAGGGCCTCGGCGCAGAAGCGCTCGTAGGCGATGCCGTCCTCCGGCGCCTCGTCCTCGTCCGGCAGATCGACGGAGAGAGCGACATCGTCCACGATGTCGAGGACCGTCTGCCAGCGGGTATCGGCGAGATCGGTGAACCCCATGGCGTCGAGATGCGGCAGGATCGTCCGCTCGGCGAAGTAATCCCGCTCGCGCAGCCAGCCGTCGTCGATCCGGTTGCCGTAGGCGTCTTCGAAACATTCCTGGCGGCGGCGCAGAGCAAGGGTCTCGGCATGGGTGCGCGCGAGCCGGCGGACCGTCCGCCTGAAACGCGCGGGCCTGTCGAGGCGATGCAGCAGGATCAGGCCAAGGCAGAGGCCGGTTGCGGCCAGGGCGGGTAGTCCGAACCAGAAGGCGACGCCGCCGCCGGCGATCGTGGTCCAGAACAGGCGCGCGACGAGGCTCGATCGACCGGACATGCGCATCCCTTCCCGCCTTCGGGGCGGCCGCACCGGCCGCCTGTTTTCCGAGAATGCAGGGAGGGCCTTGCGACAGGCCTAACGGCACGGCGGCGAAAGACCGCCGGATGGACCACGATCGTCTCGCGGCATGACCAGGGACGGCGCGTCCTCAGTCTCTCTCAAAGAGATCCGGTGTGATTCCCGGTCCTATCGGGCACAGATCTTGTCGTCCCGCCGGCGTTCGACAGACATCATGTCCCGATATCGGGATATATTATTATATAGGATAGATAGGAATGAGTTTCATTCAAATGTATCGCGAAATTAGGCTCGATTTTTTTTGATAAATCGAACAACGGGCGCGGGTATGGTCGGTTGTCGTGACGAGCCGGACAGTCACCGGCGCCACAACTCTCCTGTGGATAGGTTCGCGGCTGCGGCTGTTTCGCCCCGAAGGTGCTTTGGGCACCTTGGTTCGATGCCTGTCCGAGGAGGTCCCGATCGTCGCGAGACATGTCGAGCGGCTTGGGATCGTTGATCCAGCGAGAATGGGTCATTCCATCCGCTCGTCACACGCACGGCTTTGCTTCACTTGCCTTGGACGAAGCGCTCCGGAAACCGAAGCGCGTCCTGGTGGCTCCGTCGTGGCCGTCGCCTCGCCCCTCGAAGTCTCGCCCCCGGAAGTCTCGTATCCCGGGGTGAGGTTGCGCCTCGGTGAGGCGAGCCACAGACTCGTCGGGCTCAGGAGGCGTTGGTGGCCGTGCGAGGGCGACGACCGCGCGGCGCGGGTGTCGGCGGTGCCTCGACGACGGGTGCCTTCACGCGGGATTTCCTGCGCTGCTGGCCGAGCCCCATGTTCTTCGCCAGTTCCGACCGTGCGGCCGCATAGTTCGGAGCAACCATCGGATAGTCGCTCGGAAGGTTCCATTTTGCCCGATATTCTTCGGGCGTCATGGAATAGCGCGTCCGAAGGTGGCGCTTCAGCGATTTGAACTTCTTGCCGTCTTCGAGACAGATGACGAAATCCGGTGTGATCGAGCGTTTGATCGACACGGCCGGGGTCAGCGGCTCGGCCTTTTCCGGCGTCTTCGCCGTCGTCAGACTGCCCAGGGTCGTATGAACCGATGCGATGAGGGCCGGAATATCCGAAACCGGCACGGAATTGTTGCTGACGAATGCCGAGACGATATCCGCCGTAAGCTCAATATAATCCGCCACGAAGTCGTTTTCGATTTCCACGCGCACCCCCGAAAGTAGGACAGCCTTAGACCGCTGCCAGGCGCCGATGGAGCCTGACCGAAAGGTCTTGTCTTCAGATTGAATTGACTAGGCAGTTAGTATGATAGCCATTAACAAAGCGCAAGAGGCTTTGGCAAGACCAGGGTAACCGCAACAATTTGAAGGAAGCTTCTGGTGTGCTGCGGGAGCTTTCGGCATCTGAGGAATGGCCGACGATCTTTGCGTGAGGGGAGACTTTTTTTAACTCCCTAGGCTGGAAAAAAAATCGAACTGAACAGAGGTTTCAAAAGTTATTTGTGAAACTGGAACCTTTATGCTAGTTGGTGAGCTCTTTTAGCTCACGCTCGCAACTTCAGATGCGCGATGCGGTAAAAAACTACACGGTGCATCGGCTCGCACATGCGGTGCCCGACGCGGCCGGCGGGGCGGCCGAATGACCGCGCCGGGAAGAAAATTTTCTGGAAAACCCGATGTCGGGAGGCCGGTCACGGCCTCCGAGGGCGCGTGCCGAGCAACCTCTACGTAATCATCGCGGCCCGAGCCCTTGGACGTAGGGGCGAACTCAAGGCGTTTCTGTGCGGCTCCGTGGCCCATAGTTTTCGAAGCGCCTGATCGTTCGCGCGATCTCGGCGTCGGACAGTATGACCGGCTTCCCGACCTGGAGGGCGACGGCGTATTGGCGGCACAGGGCCTCCATCTCTACCGCCAGCCACAAGGCCTTGCCGAGATTACTGCCGATCGCGATCATGCCATGGTTGGCCAGGAGGCAGCCGAGGCGGTCGTCGAGGGCGGCCACCGCCGCGACCGACAGGTCCTCGGTTCCATAGGGAGCATAGGGCGCGCAGCGTATCGTCGGGCCGCCGGCGGCTGCGATCATGTAATGGACGGCGGGAATCTCGGTGCCGCACATGGCGAAGGCGGTGCAATAGGTCGGATGGGCGTGCACGACGGCGTCGATCTCGGGCCGCCGCCGCAGGATGTCGCGATGGAAGCGCCATTCGGAGGAGGGGGCGAGAGCATGGCCGTGCTCCCCCTCCATGCTCATCGGCACGATGTCCTCCGGGCGCAGCGCATCGGCCGGGATGCCCGAGGGTGTCATGAGAAAGCCGTCGCCGTGGCGTACCGAGACGTTCCCGGCGGTGCCCTGGCTCAGGCCCAGGGTGATGAGGGAGCGCATCGCCTCGACGATCGCGCAGGAAATCTCGTAAGCTGTGGGTTCTGACATGTGGTTCCCCCGGTCGAGAGTGATCCGCGCCCTATACCTTGCCGTTCGGCGCGATGTCGCACGCCGTCGCCCCGGTCTGATCGAAGGTCACGCCAGTCCATGAGCACCTATCGCTTCGAGGCGTTGCTCGCCCCGCGGGCGATCGCGGTCGTCGGCCTCGGCCAAGGCGCGGTTGGCCAAGGCGCGGTCGGTCAAGGCGCGCTCGGCCAGGCCGTGGTCGGCAACCTGGGGAAGGCCGGGTTCGCCGGCCCCGTCCATCTCGTCGGCGCGGCGGGCCTTCCCACCCTCGACGACCTGCCCGAAACGCCGGATCTCGTGGTGATCGTGGCCCAGGCCGCGGAGGTGGAGGGCTGGGTGGAGAAGGCGGGGCTGCGCGGTGCCGCCGTGGCCGTCATCCTGACCGCCGATCTGCCGGACGATCTCTGCGAGGCGGTGCGCAACCGGGCCCGGCAATGGGGCATGCGTCTCCTCGGCCCCAACAGCATGGGCCTGACCGTGCCGCGCGCGCAGCTCGATGCCAGCCTGTTCGCGGCGGCGCCCAAGGCGGGCGATCTCGCCCTCATCTCGCAATCGGGCACGGTGGCGGCGGGCATCGTCGCCTGGGCCGCGCATCGGGACGTGGGATTCTCGGCCATCCTGTCCCTCGGCACCGCCTGCGACATCGATATCGCCGATTGCCTCGACCATTTCGCCGCCGACATCCACACCCGCGCGATCCTGCTGTCGCTGAACGTGATTCCCAACGCGCGCAAGTTCATGTCGGCGGCCCGCGCCGCCGCCCGCGCCAAGCCGGTCCTGGTGCTGCGCACGGGGCGCCACGCGGCTCCCCTGCGCCACACCGTCACCCATACCGGCGCCCTCGCCCGGCCGGATGCGGTCTACGAGGCGGCGTTCCGGCGGGCGGGGTTGCTGAGCGTCGACGGGCTCGACGCCATGTTCTCGGCGGTGGAGACGCTGGGCCGGCAGCGCCCCTTTCCCGGCCAGCGCCTCGCCATCCTGGGGAACGGCGAGGGCATCGGGGCGCTCGCCGCCGACAGGCTCGCGGACCGGGGC
>NZ_VRVC01000044.1:0-34414 GCF_008040005.1 Methylobacterium sp. WL19 | reverse complement strand
TTTCGCGGCCGAGGGCCTGTCCCACCGCGCCGAAGCCCGGGGCGGCAGTTTTCGCACCGCGCCCCTGCCGACGGGTGCCGACGCCATCTCCCTCGTCCGGGTCGTCCACGACCATGACGACGACACCGTCCGCCTGCTCCTGCGCGCCGCCTACGACGCGCTCGGCGATGGCGGCACGCTCCTGATCGCCGAGCCGATGGCCGGGACGGCGGGGGCCGAGCCGGTCACCGACGCCTATTTCGGCTTCTACCTGCTGGCGATGGGAAGCGGCCGCTGCCGCCGCCCCGCCGAGCTGACCGCGCTCCTCCAGGAGGCCGGATTTCGCGAGTGCCGCGAGATCCCGACGCGGCGCCCGCTCCTGACCCGCCTGCTGGTGTCCAGACGAATTGACACGCTGCAGCGTAAGTAAGGCTTGACGAATAAAAGTGTCAATCTAGGATGACACATCGAACAAGCGCCGCACCCGTAGCCATCGGGTCGAGGCACGAGACAGGGGAGGGTCGAACACGATGCACGCGCTGGCCGTCCTCTTCGAACGCCCCGAACACCTGTCGCTCGCCGAACTCGCCCTCGATGCTCCCGGCCCGGCCGACGCGGTGGTGGAGACCCTTTGGAGCGGCATCAGCACCGGCACCGAGCGCCTCCTCTGGACGGGCCGGATGCCGCCCTTCCCGGGCATGGGCTATCCCCTGGTCCCCGGCTACGAATCGGTCGGAGAAGTGGTGGAAGCCGGCCCCGCCTCCGGCCTCGCGGTCGGGCAGCGGGTCTTCGTGCCGGGCGCCCGCTGCTTCGGCCCGGTGCGCGGCCTGTTCGGCGGCGCGGCCTCCCGCCTGGTGAGCGAAGGCGCCCGCCTCGTTCCCATCGATGCGGATTTGCGCGAACACGGCATCCTCATCGCCCTGGCGGCCACCGCCTATCATGCGCTCAACGCGCATCCCGAAGGCCGCTCGCTCATCGTCGGCCACGGGGTGCTCGGGCGGCTTCTCGCCCGCCTGACACGGATCGCCGGCGGCGAGCCTGTGGTGTGGGAGACGAACCCGGTGCGGGCCACGGGCGCGCAGGGCTACGAGGTCCTGCATCCGGATGCGGACGAGACCCGCGATTACGGCGCCATCACCGATGTCAGCGGCGACGCCGCGATCCTCGACACGCTGATCGGGCGGCTCAGGCCCGGCGGCGAGATCGTGCTCGCCGGTTTCTACGAGGCGCCGCTCTCCTTCGCCTTCCCGCCCGCCTTCCTGCGCGAGGCCCGCATCCGCGTCGCCGCCCAGTGGCGGCCGGAGGATCTCGCCGCGGTCCTGACCCTGATCGAGGGGGGGCGTCTCTCCCTCGACGGCCTGATCACCCATCGTGAACCGGCGGCGCACGCGCCGTCCGCCTATCGCACGGCGTTCGGCGAGCCCGAATGCCTGAAGATGATCCTCGATTGGAGAGCCGCTTCATGAACATGCAGCTGAACGGAGCCGCACTCCTGCGCGCCGAAGCCGCCATCGAGCCGGATGCGACCCCCGTCTCCGCCACCAAGGAGACGCAGATCATCGCGATCTACGGCAAGGGCGGCATCGGCAAGTCGTTCACCCTGGCCAATCTCAGCTACATGATGGCCCAGCAGGGCAAGAAGGTCCTGCTCATCGGCTGCGACCCGAAGAGCGACACCACCTCGCTCCTGTTCGGCGGCCGCGCCTGCCCGACCATCATCGAGACCTCCACCAAGAAGAAGCTCGCCGGCGAGCAGGTCGCCATCGGCGATGTCTGCTTCAAGCGCGACGGCGTCTACGCCATGGAGCTCGGCGGACCGGAAGTCGGGCGCGGCTGCGGCGGGCGCGGCATCATCCACGGTTTCGAACTTCTCGAAAAACTCGGCTTCCACGAATGGGGCTTCGACTACGTCCTGCTCGACTTCCTCGGTGACGTGGTCTGCGGCGGCTTCGGCCTGCCGATCGCCCGCGACATGTGCCAGAAGGTCATCGTCGTCGGCTCGAACGATCTTCAATCGTTGTATGTGGCCAACAACGTCTGCTCGGCGGTGGAATACTTCCGCAAGCTCGGCGGCAATGTCGGTGTCGGCGGCCTCGTCATCAACAAGGACGACGGAACCGGCGAGGCCCAGGCCTTCGCCGCCGCCGTGGGCATCCCGGTCCTGGCCTCGATCCCGGCCGACGACGACATCCGCAAGAAGAGCGCGAATTACGAGATCATCGGCAGGCCCGAGAGCCAATGGGGCTCGCTCTTCGCGGATCTGGCCCAGAACGTCCACGACGCGGCGGCCAACCATCCGACACCGCTCTCCCAGGACGGTCTGCTCGGCCTGTTCAAGGGCGAGGCCGTCGGCCGGGGCGTCACCCTGGTTCCCGCCACCTTCGAGGATATGTGCGGCACGGCCCTGGTCGTGAAGCCGTCCCTCGAAGTCGTCTACGACGAGGTCTGACGCGCATGGCCGTCTCCCTCGACATCGCCGATCTGCGCGCCCGCAAGGAGCGCCCCGCCTCGACCCTGGCTCCCGCCGCATTGCCCGCGGAGGCGGTCAATCTCGCCGCCACCGAGACCGACGGGCTCGGCTGCCATTCCGGCAAGGACGCGATGCGGGCGGCCGCCGAAGCCGCCGGGATGTCGGAGACGCTGGAGCAGCTCAAAAAAGACTACCCACAAGGTCCGCACGACCAGCCCCAGAGCATGTGCCCGGCCTTCGGCTCCTTGCGCGTCGGCCTGCGCATGCGCCGCACGGCGACGATCCTGTCGGGCTCGGCCTGCTGCGTCTACGGCCTCACCTTCACCTCGCATTTCTACGGGGCCAAGCGCAGCGTCGGCTACGTCCCCTTCAATTCCGAGACCCTGGTCACCGGCAAGCTGTTCGAGGACATCCGCGAGGCGGTGTTCGACGTGGCCAAGCCCGCCGATTACGACGCGGTCGTCGTCATCAATCTCTGCGTCCCCACCGCCTCCGGCGTGCCGCTGCGCCTCCTGCCGAAGGAGATCGACGGGGTCCGCATCATCGGCATCGACGTGCCGGGCTTCGGCGTGCCGACCCATGCGGAAGCCAAGGACGTGCTCGCCGGGGCCATGCTGAAATTCGCCCGCTCCGAGGCCGAGCAGGGTCCGGTCCAGGCCCCGCGCCTCGGCCGCTCCGAGCGCCCCAGCGTGACGCTGCTCGGCGAGATGTTCCCGGCCGACCCGGTGGTGATCGGCGGATTGCTGGAGCCGCTGGGCCTCAGCGCCGGCCCGGTGGTGCCGACCCGCGAATGGCGCGAGCTCTACGCGGCGCTCGACTGCGCGGCCGTGGCGGCGATCCACCCGTTCTACACCGCCTCGATCCGCGAATTCGAACTCGCCGGCCGCCCCATCGTCGGCTCCGCCCCCGTGGGCCATGACGGCACCGCCGACTGGCTCGACCGGATCGGCGAGGCCTGCGCCGTGCCCCGCGCCACGGTGGAGGCCGCCAAGAACCGTCTCCTCCCGATGATCCGGGGGGCGCTGGCCGCCGCGCCGATCAAGGGCCGGATCACGCTCTCGGGCTACGAAGGCTCGGAACTGCTGGTGGGCCGGCTCCTCGTCGAGAGCGGGGCGGATCTCGCCTATGTCGGCACCGCCTGCCCGCGCACGCCCTATTCGGAGGCAGACCGCGACTGGCTGGAATCGCGCGGCGTCATGGTCCGCTTTCGCGCCTCGCTGGAGGACGACCTCTCCGCCATGCGCGAGTTCCGCCCGGACCTCGCCATCGGCACCACGCCGGTGGTGCAGGCGGCCAAGGAGCGGGCGATCCCCGCCCTCTACTTCACCAACCTGATCTCGGCCCGCCCGCTCATGGGCGTCGCCGGCGCCGGGTCGCTCGCCAAGGTCATCAACACGGCCCTCGGCAACCGGCACCGGTTCGACGCCATGCGGGACTTCTTCGACGGGGTCGGCGAGGGCCATGCCGCCGGCATCTGGGAAGAGGTGCCGACAATCCGCCAGAACGTCGCCTCGGCGACGCGCGGAAAACCCTCCCACAACCCGATCGGGGAAATGGCCTGATGCTCGTCCTCGATCACGACCGGGCCGGCGGCTACTGGGGCGCCGTCTACGTCTTCACCGCCATCAAGGGATTGCAGGTCGTCATCGACGGTCCCGTCGGCTGCGAGAACCTGCCGGTCACCTCGGTGCTCCACTACACCGACGCGCTGCCGCCGCACGAACTGCCCATCGTGGTCACCGGGCTCGCCGAGGAAGAGCTCGGCCGTCACGGCACCGAGGCCGCGATGAAGCGGGCGCACGCCACCCTCGATCCGGGCATGCCGAGCGTGGTCGTCACCGGCTCCATCGCCGAGATGATCGGCGGCGGCGTGACGCCGGAGGGCACCAACCTCCAGCGCTTCCTGCCGCGCACCATCGACGAGGACCAGTGGCAGACCGCCGACCGGGCGATGTCCTGGCTCTGGCAGGAATACGGCGCCCGCAAATTCGCCAAGAAGGGCATCCCGGCAAGGCCTCCCCGCAAGGAGGGCGAGCGACCCCGCGTCAACATCATCGGCCCGGCCTACGGCACCTTCAACATGCCCTCGGATCTGGCCGAGATCCGCCGCCTCGTGGAGGGGATCGGCGCCGAGGTGAACCTCGCCTTTCCGCTCGGCTCGCATCTCGCCGACGTGCCGAAACTCGTGAACGCGGACGCCAATATCTGCCTCTACCGCGAGTTCGGCCGCCTGCTCTGCGAGGCCCTCGAGCGGCCCTACCTGCAGGCGCCGATCGGCCTGCACGCCACCACCAAGTTCCTGCGCAAGCTCGGCGAGATCCTCGGCCTCGATCCGGAGCCCTTCATCGAGCGCGAGCGGCACACCACGATCAAGCCGGTCTGGGATCTGTGGCGCTCGGTGACCCAGGACTTCTTCGGCACGGCGAGCTTCGGCATCGTCGCCTCGGACACCTATGCGCGGGGCGTCCGCCGCTTCCTCGAAGACGAGATGGGCCTGCCCTGCACCTTCGCGATCTCGCGCCGGCCCGGCGCCAAGACCGACAACGCGGCGGTGCGCGAGGCGATCAAGGCCAACCCGCCCCTCGTCCTGTTCGGCTCGTTCAACGAGCGCATGTACGCGGCCGAATGCGGATCGCGGGCGGTGTTCGTGCCGGCCTCCTTCCCCGGCGCCATCATCCGCCGCCATACCGGGACGCCGTTCATGGGCTTCTCGGGCGCGACCTACCTCATCCAGGAGGTCTGCAACGCCCTGTTCGACATGCTCTTCCACATCCTGCCCCTGGCCCGCGACATGGACCGGGTCGAGGCGACGCCGGCGCGGATCCATCGCGAACTGCCCTGGGACGAGGCCGCCCGCACCCTCCTCGACGACCTCGTCGAGGCCCATCCGGTCCTGGTGCGGATCTCGGTGGCCAAGCGCCTGCGCGACGCGGCCGAACGGGCGACCCGGAATGCCGGGCAGGAGCGGGTCTCCCCGGCCGAGGTCGAGCGCGCGCATGCGGACCTGACCCTCGGAGCGGCGGCATGAGCGCCCCCGCCCCACACCCTCTTTCCGGCTGGAGCGGCGCGGCGCCGTTTCCGTCGAGAACCGGCCTCCTCGCGAGGCCGACCGCCGCGGATCGCGGACAGGAGATCTCCGCCATGCAGTCGATGACCATGTTCCCCCGGACCATGCCCTCCCGCCAGGCTCTGTCGCGTCCCGCCCCGTCGCGCCTGCAGCGGCACGAGCTGCAGTTCCGCCTCCTCCTGGTGGCGACCTACCCCTTCTTCCTCGCGGCGGCGGCGCTCCAGCGCCTCGTCCCGGCACGGGCTCCGGCGGGCCACGGGCTCATCGCCCGGCGCTCGGTCTTCGGCGAGGCCAAGGCCATGGCCGTGTCGGCGATCCCCTTCGTCTTCATGGGCTGACGCTTTCCGGGGCCGGATCGCCCCGGGCCGATGCCCGCCCGATCCGGAACCCGAACGACCTCCCGTCCGACGAGGGGGGAACGACCGTCGCGAGCGCCGCTGCCGGCCCCCGCGACCTCACCCGCCGCGCGTGGAGCACGCACGGCCAGACGAAAGCGGAGGCTCACATCATGTCCAGTGGAATCGAAAAAGCGAGCAGCCTGTCCGGGCTGACGGAACCGGAAGCCAAGGAGTTCCACGCGATCTTCCTGACGAGCTTCATCATCTTCACGGCCATCGCCGTGGTCGCGCATATCCTCGTCTGGATGTGGCGCCCGTGGCTGCCCGGCCCCAAGGGCTACGCCGCCCTCGACACCGTCACGAGCGCCGCGCACGGCCTCGTCTCGATGATCTCCTGAGGAGGAACGCACCCATGCACAAGGTCTGGCTTCTCTTCGATCCGCGCCGCACGCTGGTGGCGCTCTTCACCTTCCTGTTCATTCTGGCGCTGCTGATCCACTTCATCTTGCTCAGCACCGACCGGTTCAACTGGCTGGAAGGCCCCAAGGCCCCGCGCGCCGCCAATGCGCAGACGCTGGTCCTGCCGACGATGCCCGCCTGACCGGCGGGATGCGGCCCCCTCCTCCCCCCTGTGGGGAGGAGTTGGAGGTGGGGGTGGTCGGGCGACCCTCCTGCTGCGGAGGCAAGCGGCGCCACCCCCACCCCTGGCCCCTCCCCACAAGGGGGAGGGGGACGCGCTCTGCCGATAAGAGCGGATGCGCCCATCCATCAAGAATCGTGACCTGTGAAGCCGGGAGGTATTCGCGATGGCGATGCTGAGTTTCGAACGAAAATACCGCGTCCGCGGCGGCACGCTCCTCGGCGGAGACCTGTTCGATTTCTGGGTCGGGCCGTTCTATGTCGGGTTCTTCGGCGTCACGACGCTGTTCTTCTCGGTGCTCGGCACCGCGCTGATCGTCTACGGCGCCGCACTCGGGCCGACCTGGAACATCTGGCAGATCAACATCGCGCCGCCCGACCTCAAATACGGGCTGGCGCTCGCCCCCCTCAAGGAGGGCGGCCTCTGGCAGATCATCACCTTCTGCGCCATCGGGTCGTTCGTCTCCTGGGCCCTGCGCGAGGTCGAGATCTGCCGCAAGCTCGGCATCGGCTACCACGTGCCCTTCGCCTTCGCGGTGGCGATCTTCGCCTATGTCTCGCTGGTGGTGATCCGGCCGTTCCTGATGGGCGCCTGGGGCCACGGCTTTCCCTACGGCATCCTCTCCCATCTCGATTGGGTTTCGAACACCGGCTACCAGTACCTGCACTTCCACTACAATCCGGCGCACATGCTGGCGGTGTCGTTCTTCTTCACGACGACCTTCGCCCTGTCCCTGCACGGCGCCCTGATCCTCTCGGCCACCAATCCGGGCAAGGGCCAGGTGGTGAAGACGCCCGAGCACGAGGACACCTTCTTCCGCGACACGATCGGCTACTCGATCGGCACGCTCGGCATCCACCGGCTCGGCCTGTTCCTCGCCCTGTCGGCGGGCTTCTGGAGCGCCGTCTGCATCATCATCAGCGGCCCGTTCTGGACCCGTGGCTGGCCGGAATGGTGGGGCTGGTGGCTCAATCTCCCGGTCTGGCGCTAGAGGGGGGCACGACCATGGCCTATTATCAGAACATCTTCACCGAGGTCCAAGTCCGCTCCACCATTCCGGAACTCGGCGTTCCCGTCGATGTCGACCGGCGCTGGGGCACGCCGTTCCACAGCTACCTGTTCGGCCTGTTCGGCAACGCCCAGGTGGGTCCGATCTACATCGGCTATCTCGGCGCCCTCTCGGGCGTGTGCTTCCTCATCGCCTTCGAGATCGTCGGCCTCAACATGTGGGCGAGCGTGAACTGGGACCCGGTCCAGTTCGTGCGCCAGTTGCCCTGGCTCGCCCTGGAGCCGCCGCGACCGCAATACGGGCTCAAGATCCTGCCGCCGCTGCAGGAGGGCGGGTGGTGGCTGATCGCCGGCTTCTTCCTCACCGCCTCGATCCTGCTGTGGTGGGTCCGGCTCTATCGCCGCGCCCGGGCGCTCGGCCTCGGCACCCATGTGCCCTGGGCCTTCGCCTCCGCCATCTGGCTGTTCCTGGTCCTCGGCTTCATCCGGCCGGTCCTGATGGGGTCGTGGAGCGAGGCGGTGCCCTTCGGCATCTTCCCGCATCTCGACTGGACCGCCGCCTTCTCGCTCCGCTACGGCAACCTCTTCTACAACCCGTTCCACATGCTCTCGATCGTCTTCCTCTACGGGTCGACGCTGCTCTTCGCGATGCATGGCGCCACCATCCTGGCGGTGAGCCGCTTCGGCGGTGAGCGCGAGATCGACCAGATCGTCGATCGCGGCACCGCCACCGAGCGCGCCGCCCTGTTCTGGCGCTGGACCATGGGCTTCAACGCCACGATGGAATCGATCCACCGCTGGGCCTGGTGGTTCGCGGTTCTGACCACCCTCACCGGCGGCATCGGCATCCTGCTCACCGGCACGGTGGTCGACAATTGGTACCTCTGGGCGGTCAAGCACGGCGTCGCCCCGTCCTATCCGCAGGTCTATGCGCCGGTCGTCGATCCCTTGAGCATGCCGGGGGCGGTCCCATGAAGACGTTCGTCACAGTTCTCGGCGCCTCGATCGCCTTCTTCCTCACCATCGCGATGTTCGGCCTGACCGACTGGGACCGGCCGCCCCTGGCGGTCCAGCAGAGCGGCTTTCGCGGCACGGCGATGGACCAGATCCATACCCGCGCCGGGGCGGCCGAGACGAAGGCGGCCAACGTCGCCCCGGCGCCGGCCGACCCGGCCGAGCCCGGCGAGGAACTCGCCGGCGCCACCTACGAGAACGTCCAGGTCCTCAAGAACGTCAGCGTCAACGAGTTCAACCGCCTGATGGTCTCGATGACCGAATGGGTCAGCCCCGAACAGGGCTGCACCTACTGCCACAACACCGAGAACATGGCCGACGACAGCCTCTACCAGAAGAAGGTCGCCCGCCGGATGCTGCAGATGACCCAGCACATCAACGAGAGCTGGAAGGACAACCATGTGGGGGGCACGGGCGTCACCTGCTTCACCTGCCATCGCGGCCAGCCGGTGCCGGCCCATTTCTGGTTCACCGATCCCGGCCCGAACCGGCCCGGCGGCTTCACCGCCCGGAACAACGGGCAGAACCTGGCCAAGGCCTCGGTGGGCCTCGCCTCGCTGCCCTACGACACGCTGACCGAATACCTCGCCGACAAGACCATCGACAACAACGCCATCCGGGTGAACGCCACCACGGCGCTCCCCACCACCAAGGGCAAGCCGATCCAGGATGCCGAGAAGACCTACGGCCTGATGATCCACATGTCGGAGGGTCTGGGGGTCAACTGCACCTTCTGCCACAACACCCGGGCGATCTCGAACTGGTCGCAGAGCACGCCCCAGCGCACCACCGCCTGGCACGGCATCCGCATGGTGCGGGACATCAATGGCAACTATCTCGAACCGCTGACCTCCACCTTCCCCACCGCCCGCCTCGGCGTGCTCGGCGACGTACCGAAGGTGAACTGCACCACCTGCCACAACGGCCAGAGCAAGCCGCTCAACGGCGCATCGATGATCGAGGCCTATCCGGAACTCGCCAAATCCACCGAGACGGCGAGCGCGGCGGATCCCGTACCCGCGGACCCGGCTCCGACCCCCGCGCCACAATAGGGTTTCAGAGATAGACAAGGGGGGTGGGTTCTTTGGAATCCGCCCCTTTTGCTTGCGCGGAACGGGCACCACACCAAGTCCCAAGCGAGCCCGTCCCAGCGGGCACGGTTGAGAATCCCCTCACTCGCCACGCCTCCCGGATTTACACAGCAGCCGTTTCAGGCAGAGCGCATCCCTCTCCCCCTTGTGGGGAGAGGTCAGGAGTGGGGGTGGTGCCGCGTGCCTCCGTAAGCTGAGGGTCGCCCAACCACCCCCACCTCCGGCTCCTCCCCGCAAGGGGGAGGAGGGCTCGTCAGCGCAGCCCGCGACATGTGTGAATGCCGTAGCCCGGCTGGGACAGGGGAGAAGAGCGTGCCCGATGGCTGCCGGGAGCCGCCGACCGACCCTTCACGCCACCGCGTGCTTGGTGGCTCCGCGCCGTCCCGACCAGCGGTCCAGCACCTCGGGGATGCTCCCGGCGTCATCGGGGCGGCCGATATAGTAGCCCTGGCCCTCGTCGCAGCCTTCCTGGCGCAGGCGCTCGAACTGGATCTCGTTCTCGATCCCCTCGCCGGTGGTGCGCATGTGCAGGCTGAGGCCGAGGCCGATGACGGCGCGGACGATGAAGGCGGATTCGTCGGCCGCGGTGATGTCGCGGACGAAGGACTGGTCGATCTTGATCTTGTCGAAGGGGAAGCTGCGAAGGTAGCTCAGCGACGAGTAGCCCGTGCCGAAATCGTCCATGGCGATCCGGACGCCGAGGCGGCGCAGGGCGTGCAGGGTGGCGAGGGTGGCGGCGTTGTCCCTGAGCAGGACCGATTCCGTGATCTCGAGCTCCAGGCGCGCGGGGGGGAGGCGGCTCACGCTCAGGGCGTCCTTGACGGACTGGATGACGATGCCGTCCCGGAACTGGGCCACCGAGACGTTGACCGCGACCCGGATGCCGTCGGGCCAGCGCATGGCCTCGCTGCAGGCCGTGCGCAGGGCCCAGTCGCCGAGCGGCACGATCAGGCCGATCTCCTCGGCGACCGTGATGAACTCGGCGGGCGAGACGAGCCCGCGCTCGGGATGGCGCCACCGCATCAGCGCCTCGAACCCGCCGACGCGGCGGCCGCGGAAATCGTAGATCGGCTGGTAGAACATCTCGAACGCGCCCTGGGCCACCGCCTCGCGCAGGTCGAGTTCGAGGGCGCGGCGGGCCTGGAGCCGGATGTCCATCTCCACCTCGAAGAAGCGCCAGGTGCCGCGCCCGTCGGCCTTGGCGCGGTAGAGGGCGACGTCGGCGTTCTTGAGGAGCTTGTCGCAGCTGGTGCCGTCGCCGGGGGCGAGGCAGATGCCGATGCTGACGCCGACCGCGACCTGCTGGCCGTCGAGTTCGTAGGTGTTGCTGACCACGTCCACGATCCGCCGTGCCAGGATGGTGGCCTCTTCCGGATAGGTCACGCCCGCCAGGATGATGGCGAATTCGTCGCCGCCGAGCCGGGCCACGGTGTCGACCTCGCGCAGGCAGGCGGTCAGGCGGTTGCCCACCGCTTTCAGGAGCTCGTCTCCCACCGGGTGACCGAGGGTGTCGTTGACCTCCTTGAACCGGTCGAGATCGAGGCAGAGCACGGCGAACATGCCGCCGCGCCCGAGATGGGCCAGGGCCTCCTCGATCCGCTCGCCGAACATGGCCCGGTTGGGCAGGCCCGTGAGGACGTCGTGGCGCGCCATGTAGGCGATGCGGGCATCGGCCTGGCGCCGGTCGGTCACGTCCTCGTAGGTGGAGACCATGCCGCCCCCGGCCACGGGCTTGTGCGTGACGGCGAGGACCCGTCCGTTGCCCATCTGGCGGAAGCCCGAACCGGCGGCCGAGATCTGCCGGCCCTCGATCTCGAAGACCGTGCCCTCCTCGGCCGAGGCCAGGTAGAGCGAGGCCACGTCCTCGTAGGGCGTGCCGAGGGGGAGGTCGTCCGGCGAGAGGTCGAACAGCTCGCAATAGCGCCGGTTGACCACGGTGAGGTGCCCCTCGGCGTCGAACAGGCACAGGCCCTGGGACATGTTGTCGAGGGCGGTGTCGAGGCGAAGGTTGGTCGATTGGAGATGGGCTTCCTGGACCTTGAGCAGGGTGATGTCGCTGCAGACCGCGATGAAGCCGCCGGTGCGCGTGCGGCTGCGGCTGATCCGGAGCCAGCGCCCGTCGAAGAGCTGCGTCTCGCGCGGCGCCGTCCAATCGTCGTCCTCGGAGAGGAGGGTGCGGGCGAGCGCGTTGCCCTCGAAAGCGACGCGGGCCATCGACGTGTCCCGCGGCAGCGGCTCGTGACCGAATCCGAGGAAATCCTCCGCCTGCCCGTTGATGAGCGCGATCCGGCCGGATTCGTCGACCACGACGATGCCTTCGAGGGAGGTCTCGAGGGCGTCGGCGAGATGGGCCTCCGCCGAGATGCGCTGGGCGACCTCCTGCTCCATCGCCCGGCGGATGTTGTCGCGCATGACGCCCATGGAGGCGAGGAGGGCGCCGAGTTCGTCCGCGCTGCCGGACGGGATCGTCACGCTGAGGTCCCCGGCCGCGATCCGCGAGGCGACCATGGAGGCGTCCGCCACCGGCCGCATGATGCGCCGGGCCAGCAGGAAGGCGACGGAGGCGGACATCAGCAGTGCCAGCAGGGTGCCGAAGAGGTTGATCTGGGTCTCGCGGGCGACGATGGCCCTGGCCTGCTGCCGGTAGATGAAACCGTCGCCGGCGGTGTGGTTGATGAAGAGGTCGAGATGCTCCTCGACGGCGCCGGCATGCCGGTCGACCGCGTCCCAATCGGGATCCCGGGTGTCGCGGCCGGCGAGGACGGAGCGGGCCGCGTCCCAATCCTTCACCGCCCGCTCCACGGCTTGGGCCGCCTGGGTCGCACGGCTCGACTGGGCGCGCTCGACCGCCACGGCGAGATCCTCCGCGAAGACATGGCGAAGGCTGTCGAGCCTGCCTTCGAGCTGCGCCTTCGCGCCGGGGTCGGCGCTCATCCGCCGCCGGGCCTCCAGGGAGCGCATGTTGGCGAAATCGGCGGCGGCGGCCCGCGCATAGTTGATGGACATGAGCGACTGATCGAAAGTCCGGCTCACGAGTTCGTCGGCCCGGCGAATCCCTGACGCCGCCGACAATCCGAGGATGCCCGTGATGGCGCTCATGATGAGAAAGGCGACCAGAATCCGGCCGCGGATGGTGCCCGCGAAAGAGGCGACCGCGGTGATGGGCCTCGGCCAGTTCCTCTCGCCAGCCTTGGCAGATTTCCAACCGTAGATAGATTTCATCCAGTTCGTCTCATCCGGCCATCGTAAATTCTTCGCCTGCAATAGTTAAGTCGGGCTTGAAATCTTTGTAAATTTTGGCCAATTAACAGGCTGTTTACTTGCACCGGCAAGGATGCAAAAGGACGAAATCGTATCGGCGGACGGCATGAGACGCATCACTTCACTCGGTCTCGCGTTCGCCCTCGTTGCCACCGGCGTCGCCGCCTTCGCCCTCCATGCCTCGGCGGCCGGACAGGTCTACCGCATCTCGCAGAAGGGCCGGGCGTTCCAGCCGAGCGCCCTGGTGATCAAGAAGGGGGAGACCGTCCAGATCGTCAACGACGACGGCGATCTCCTGCATCACGCCTATGTCGACTCGCCGACGTTCCATTACGATTCCGGCGATCAGGAGCCGGGCGGCAAGGCCGAGATCGTCTTCCCCGTGAGCGGGACCTTCGCCGTCCTGTGCGGCATCCACCCCAAGATGAAGCTGGCGGTCCGCGTCGACGGCAACTGACCGCGACGCGGACCGGATGCCGGCCCGGGCTACAGGGCGCCGGCCGCCGACAGCGCGGCATGGGCGCCGTAATAGAGCCCGATGAAGCTCGCGAGGGCGGCCCCGTATCCGAAGGGGAGGGTCGCCAGCTGGCGGACCCGCAGGGGGACCCTGACATCGTCGGCGGCGATGGCCACCATCGCCACGATGATCGGGGAATGGCCGATCGCATCGACCTTGCCGAACTCGAAGATCGCGGAGACGAAGGCCGCCGCGAGCACGATCGCCGCCAGGCGGCGCACCAGGGGCGTGCAGATCAGCGCGAAGGCGAGGGCGAATTCCACCGCGCCGGCGGCCTTCATGAAGAAGGCGCCGTCGAACCCCATCGTCAGTTCCGGGCGGTCGATGAAGAGCGGGTAGGACCATTGCGGATAGGCCCATTTCTCCACCGAGGCCCACATCAGCGTCACGGCGGCCGAGTAGCGGACGATGTCGAGGGGCCGGATCCCGAACAGCTCCCGCCGGAGGCCCGTCAGGGCGAGATAGGCGGCGACACCGAGGAAGACGGGGTAGTCGGCCAGGTGGAACACGCCGTAATTCGCCACCGCGATCCCGAACAGGACGACGATGCCGAGAGCCGAGAGCGGCATCGTCTGCCGCCACAGGAATCCGGCGGCGATGGCGAGCTGGAACCAGGGCAGGGCGGTGCTGGTGGTGGTGAGCTCGGGCGTGAGGATGACGCCGCCGAGCGTCCAGAGCGAGACGAAGAAGCCGCCGCAGACCGCGCGGAACATCAGCTCGGTGTTCTCCCGCGCCCAGGCCGTGACCCGGTCGAGGGAGCGCATCATCGCCTCGCCGAGGATCGTCCGCTCGAGCAGCGCGCCGACGAACAGGGCCAGGAGAGAGACGATGACGAGTTGCTCGAAGCTATCGCACAGTACCTCGGCAAGACCGACCGGCGAACCAGCGACGTCGAAAGCACAGAACCATTTGACGTGAGCACTGGCTCCAGTGGAGCCCGTAACGAGCACAAACAGGGCGGCGGACAATGCACGGGGGCCGGGCAACCGACAACGCAGACTCATGTGATGAAGCCTCGGCGAAAGCTGAAACGCCGACGGCCGGCGGCAGCGACATTGTTCTACGTAGTTTCTGGCGATCCTGAAAGGATTTCGTTAATGAATCTTCAGCAGCGTCAGCATGGTCGGCGATGTGTCGCTCCTGCCATGATTCCGGTGCCGGCCGCCGGTGGACTCTCGCGGATGAAGCCCGGTCGGCGTATGCGTTCTGGCTGAAGAGGGACCACAGCGTCACCCCCGAGCAACAGCGTCGCCGTGCGTCGAGACCATCGATGGGATTATCGACGGGATCATTCGGCAAACTCTGATAGTCATGGAGGGGCGGCGCCCAAGCCCTCGCTTCGCATCAAGCAGAAAGGCTCTCGCGTGATTACAACACTCAGCCTGTCCACCCTGATCGCGGGCGGCAGCTTCGCTTATGCGTCGACGCGGGTGGCGGCGCGGGCCGCGGCCTACGAGACCTGGGGCGGATCGCTGATGATCGTGGGCCTGTCGCTCGCCGGTGTCGGCTTGACGCTGTTCCGGTAGAACCGAAGCGGCAACCCGTCGGCGACTTCAGCGGCGCGCTTCGAGACGGCGAAGTCCGCGCCGGAGACTCACTTCGATGCGGCCTTCTGCTTGGGCTCCGCAGCCGTCAGCGTGTCCAGGAACGCCAGGAGATCGGCTTTCTCGGTCTCGGCGAGATGGAGCGGCCTGATCTTGGGCGACCGGCTCGGGCGTTCGATGCCGCCGCGATCGTAGAGATCGATCACGTCGCGCAGGGTCGCCACCGAACCGTCGTGCATATAGGGGCCGCGCTGCGCGACATCGCGCAGGGTCGGGGTCTTGAAGGCGTATTGCAGGCTCTTCGACGTGGGGAACAGGCGTCCCCGCCCGATATCGTCGTCCCGGCCGACGCCGATATCGTGGAACGACCCGTCGGTGAACGCCCAGCCGCCATGGCATTCGTGGCATCCGGCCTTGCCGTTGAACAGCGCGAACCCCGCCTTCGCGGAGGCTCCGATCGCCGAGGCATCGCCGTCGCGCCAGCGGTCGAACGGCGCGCTTCCCGAGACGATGGTGCGCTGGAACGCGGCCAGCGCCCGCTCGATCCCGCCCCGCGTGATCTCCCGATCCTCGAAGGTCGCGGCGAAGGCGGCGACGTAATCCGGGTCGGCGCGCAGGCGGGCGATGAGCTCCTCTTCCGAGAGGTTCATGAGGTTGGGGCCGGTGATCGGCGTGAAGGCGACGGATTCGAGGTCCGGGAACTTGCCGTCCCAGCCGAGCGGCGCGATCCAGCCGACGTTGAGCAGGGTGGGCGTGCGCAGCTTCAGCTCGATCCCGGGCTCGCCGATGCCGCGCATGCGCCCGTCACCCCAATGGCGCGACGGCTCGTGGCATGTGGCGCAGGAGATGGAGCGGGATCGCGACAGGACCGGATCGAAGAACAGCGTCCGGCCGAGCTCGACCTGCGCCTCCGTATCGGGAATGCCGTCGGGCACGGCCAATGCGGACGGGCGCGCGAAAGCGCTGCGCCAGGCGGTGGCGTCGTCGGTCATGCCATGGGTGGCGAAGAGGCCCGAGCCGACAGCTGCCGCCACGGAAACCGTCAATGCCGCCTTGCCGAACGCCGAGCCTGCCTTTCGAGTCATCCTGCTCTCCGACTGACCAGTTTAAGCGATCCCCTTAAAGATTGTGTTGTCAAAGGCGGATGAGACCGAGGGCGCGTCCTCACGCCGCGGGGCCGGCCCGACGGTCCGAAGCGGGCGCGAGGAGGAGGACGAGGGCTCCGGCGATCATGCACGTCACGGACCCGAGAAGCACGCCGATCTTGGTTTCGGTCTCCAGGCCGGGATTATCCACGAAGGCGAGGAGGCCGATGAACAGGCTCATGGTGAAGCCAACGCCGCAGACGAGCGACAGGCCGTAGATCTGCCACCAGCCGGCATGGGCCGGGCGCTGGGCGAGGCCGAGCTTCACGGCGGCGAAGACCGCGCCGAACACGCCGATCTGCTTGCCGACGAGGAGGCCGAGGGCCACGCCCAGCGTCACCGGATCGGACAGCATCGCCGGCGACATGCCGCTGAACGACACGCCCGCATTGGCGAAGCCGAAGACGGGGAGGACGAGATAGGCCGACCAGGGATGGATCGCGTGTTCCAGCTTGTGGAGCGGCGAGGCCGGGTCGTCGGGTCTGGCGGGGCTCGGGCGCAGGGGAATGGTGAGCGCCAGGAGCACCCCCGCGATGGTGGCGTGGATGCCCGATTTCAGCACGAGGAACCACAGGACCGCGCCGAGGACGAGGTAGGGCGAGAGACGGCTCACGCCAGCGCGGTTGAGCCCGACCAGGATCGCGACGGTGACGCCCGCCCCCGCCAGCATCGGCAGCGACAGGTCGGCGGTGTAGAACGCGGCGATGATCAGCACCGCGCCGAGATCGTCGATGATGGCGAGTGCGGTGAGGAACACCTTCAGCGAGACCGGAACGCGCGATCCGAGGAGGGCGAGGACGCCGAGCGCGAAGGCGATATCGGTGGCGGTGGGGATCGCCCAACCGCGCAGGGTCTCGGGCGAGGACCGGTTGACGAGGACATAGATCAGCGCCGGGGCGACCATGCCCCCCAACGCCGCCACCCCCGGCAGGACACGGTCCGGCCAGGTGCGCAGGCGCCCGTCGAGCACCTCGCGCTTGATCTCCAGGCCGACGAGCAGGAAGAACAGCGCCATCAGGCCGTCATTGACCCAATGCAGCACGCTGAGGCCGCCGACATAGGCGCCGAGCAGGGCGAAATAGCTCGGCGCGAGGGGGGAATTGGCGACGATCAGGGCGAGCACGGCGCTCGCCATCAGGATCAACCCGCCACTGGCCTCGCTCCGGAGGGCGTTGCGCAGGGCGGAGAGGGGACGGCGGGCGGGTGCGGTTTCCGGCATGGAAGACGCGTGCCAGGGGACGAGCCCGACGGCAAGCCTTCAGAGCATCGGAACGGGTATGCGCTCCTGTCCCGACCGGGTACTCGCGCGGGACGCGCTTCCGCCGATCAGAGGTCGATCGACATCGACGACAGAGCCGAGCTCTGTGACATTAATGCCATAGGATATATTCCCTCACGCCGTCTGTCTGCCTTCGTACCTAGCGGATACCACCACCTTCGGTAGAATGCAGGTGAAAGCAGTTAGGGGCGGGAAGTGGAAAATCCTTGTAATCGCAGCCCTAATTGTGTTGATCCCAGCTTTCATTGCTCAGAAAAAAGGGCAGTCGTTCGCGCTGTGGTGGTTCTACGGTGCGGCCCTCTTTATTGTTGCGTTGCCTCATGCGCTTATTATGAAACCTGCCGAGGGGAGCGAAGAGGCCAACAAGCAGAAAGCACTTGAATTGGCCAGCAAGGGGTTCACCCCTGTGCGTGAGTCAGCAGTGGACTTTGCCGCCGATGGTGTGATTGGCAGCACGCCCTACCGGAATGAGCCAGACGGTGGCGTGGTGGCAATCGTCAATGGCCGAACGATTAAATTCAAAAACCGTGAGGACTTAGAGACCATGCTTCGAGGAGCGGTCTCGTGAAGAAATCGCTCGCCACCCTCACTATTATGGCTGTCGCGCTTGTCATCGCTGCACAGTTCGTCACGATCTTCGTCATCCAGCCTATCGGCGCCATACCTGAAGGGCGAACCGTCATCATCTCACGGTTAACGAATCTAAACTTCATCGACAGCCCAGATGCATTCTGCGAGCGGGAAATGGGGAGTGTGAACCTCCTATGCCGAGGCATGGTCGCCGGTAGGGTAGCGAGCCAAGCAACCATCATTGCCCGACTGCCCTACTCTTCAATGCTGTACGGCATCAGCACCGGCGGAAAATCCTACGATCGTTAGAGAAGCTGTATAGGTCCAGTAATTCGCCCCCGTCACGTTCAGCACATTGGCGCGGAACTTTGTCCCGCGCTCTTCCAACAAGGCCGAGTAGCGGAGTCCGAAACCGAGACGCGCTCAATCCGGCAAGGTCTGAGCATTCGCCGTAGCGAGCAGTTGCCGCCCCGTGTGGATGCCAGCGCCATTCAGGGTCAGAACCGAGCCCCAGGGGAGATCCCGCTCCGCTCGAGACCGAGTTGCACGTCGGGTTGTGCTGATCGGACGATTGCTCACGGCTATCCGGGTCGCGAGCCCTCGCAAACGGGATGCTACCCTGCCCGAGAATCGCAGGTCGCCCCCTACATGGCCCGTCACGCCGCCGTTTCACCTTTCTCCACCTCCGTCCGCTGCGCCTTCTGGTGCAGCAGGTTGAGGATCAGCGCCGTCCAGCCGGTCTGGTGGGAGGCGCCGAGGCCGCGGCCGGTATCGCCGTCGAAGAACTCGTGGAACAGCAGGGCGTCGTCGGCGCCGGGGGCCGAGGCGATGGGCGGGCGGTCTCCGAAGGCCGGCCGCTTACCGTCCTCGCCCTTGGCAAAGAGGGAGATCAGGCGGTCGGTGAGGGCGTCCGCGATGGCGTTGAGGGTCAGGAACGTGCCCGATCCGGTGGGATATTCCACCAGGAAGTCGTCCCCGTAATAGGAATGGAACCGCCGCAACGCCTCGACGACGAGGTAGTTGACCGGCATCCAGACCGGGCCGCGCCAGTTCGAATTGCCGCCGAACATGTTCGATGTGGAATCGGCCGGGTCGTAGCGCACCGTGAACGCGTCGCCGAACCCGTTGAGGGAATAGGGCCGCTCCAGATGCGCCTTCGACAGGGAGCGGACGCCGTGGTCCGAGAGGAACTCGGCCTCGTCGAGCATGCGCCGCAGCAGCGCCTTCATCCGGTGCCCGCGCAGGAGCGACAGCAGCTTGCGGTCGCCGACGCCGCCTTCGTCCCAGCGCGAGACGAGGCAGGCAAGGTGGGGGCGGTTCTCGAGGAGCCAGTTCAGGCGCCGGGCGAAATCCGGCAGCCGCTGCAGCACCGAGGGCTCGATCACCTCGACGGCGAAGAGCGGCACCAGCCCCACCACGGAGCGGACCCGCAACGGCAGCATCCCGCCGCCGGGAATGTCGACCTCGTCGTAGTAGAACTCGTCCTCCTCGTCCCACAGGCCGAAGCCCTCGCCGCCCATGTCGGTCATCGCCTCGGCGATGAGGAGGAAATGCTCGAAGAACTTCGAGGCGGTGCTCTCGTAGACGTCGTTGTGGAGCGCGAGTTCGAGGGCGATGCGCATCATGTTGAGCGAATACATCGCCATCCAGGCGGTGCCGTCGGCCTGATGGATGCGGCCGAAGCCGGGGGGCGGGCGCGACCGGTCGAACACGCCGACATTGTCGAGGCCGAGGAAGCCGCCCTGGAAGACGTTGCGGCCGTCGGCGTCCTTGCGGTTCACCCACCAGGTGAAGTTGATCAGGAGCTTGTGGAAGACGCCCTCCAGAAAGGCGAGGTCGCCGCGCCCGCCGCGCCGGTCGCGGTCGATCTCGAACACCCGGTAGGTGGCCCAGGCATGGACCGGCGGGTTGGCGTCGCCGAACTCCCATTCGTAGGCCGGAAGCTGGCCGTTGGGGTGCATGTACCATTCGCGGGTGAGGAGCAGGAGCTGCTTTTTGGCGAAATCCGGGTCGAGCAGCGCAAGAGGCAGGCAGTGGAAGGCGAGGTCCCAGGCCGCGAACCAGGGATATTCCCACTTGTCCGGCATCGAGAGCACGTCGGACCCGGCGAAATGACGCCAGTGGATGTTGCGCCCGCCGTCGCGCTCGCGCGGCGGGGCAGGCTGGAGCGGGTCACCCTTCAGCCAGAGCCGCACGTCGTAACAATAGAGCTGCTTCGACCAGATCAACCCGGCGGCGGCCTGGCGGAAGATGGCGCGCGAATCCGAGTCCGCGATGCCGTCCTGAAGGCCGTCGTAGAAGGCGTCCGCCTCGGCGATCCGGCGCAGCAGGATGGCGCCCTCGTGGTCGACCGGACGGGGCCGCGACCCCGCCGACAGCCTGAGGTTCACCCGCCGGGTTTCGCCGGGCTCGAGGCGGAAGGCGTAATGCAGGCCGAGCTTGGTCCCGCCATCCCGCCGCACGGCGGATTCGTCGCCCCCGACGATGGCCGCGTGGAGCCCATCCTTGAACGGGCCGGCCGCATCGGGCTGCCAGCCATGCAGGCGCAGGTTGGTGTCGTTCTCGCAGAACAGCACCTCCGGGTCGCCATCATAAGAGAGCCGGTATCGGCCGAGGCGCGGATGCTCGCAGGCGATGCTCCCATCCGGCTGGACCGCCATCTTGGGGCGCGATTCCGCCGGTCCCTCGCGCCACGACCAGATGTTGCGGAACCAGAGCTGGGGCACGAGGCGCAGATCCGCCGCCTCCGGGCCACGGTTGGTCGCCGTGATCACCGCATGGATGTCGTCGATCTCCTCCTTGGCGTATTCCACGGTGACGTCGAAGAAGCGGTCCTCGGCGAAGGCGCCCGTCTCCTCGATCTCGTATTCGGGCTGGTCGCGGCCCCGGCGCAGCCCCTCGCGGACGAGCTCGTCATAGGGATAGGCGGCCTGCGGATAGCGGTAGAGGAACTTCAGGTAGGCATGGCTCGGGGTCGCGTCGAGGTAGTGATAGACCTCCTTGACGTCCTCGCCGTGGTTGCCCTCCTCGTTGGTCAGGCCGAAGAGCCGTTCCTTCAGGATATGGTCGCGGCCGTTCCACAGGGCGAGGGACAGGCACATCTGCCCACGCTCGTCGCAGATGCCGGCGAGCCCGTCCTCGCCCCAGCGATAGGCGCGCGAACGTGCCTCCTCATGCGTCAGCGAGCGCCAGGCATTGCCGTCGCGGCTGTAATCCTCCCGCACCGTCCCCCATTGGCGCTCGGCGAGATACGGCCCCCACAGGGACCATGCGCGCTCGCCCCGCGCCTGCTCGGCGATGCGGCGCCGCTCGGCCCAGGCGTCGAGCTCGCTCACGCCGATTCCCCTCGTGCCGGACCACGCTGGACGCACGCGCCGAACGGACATGACCGGCGCGCGGCGGGCGACGGCCGGCAAGGACGGGGGATCGTGCGGCGGGGAATTGTGCGGCAAGGAATCGTGCAGCAAGACGTGGAGGGCGACTTTTGGGCGGTCATCGGTCCCGATGGGCTTTGGCTCAGTGGGAGCCGAGATGCACCATTAGCGCCAAGCGCCGATATGTCTTGGAGGAACATGCCGCCAGGGGCGGTCCTCGACCGGCCGCCGGAGAACGGTCACGCAGGCGTCACGGAATGGTGCGCGTGATCCGCCGCGAAATCCGGCGGCGGCGGGCCGAGCACTCTGCTAGCCTGCGCCACCGCCACGACAGCCTGATTCCGGTGCCATGACCAGACCACGCACGAACACGGCCCGCACGCTCGGGCTCATCGCATGCCTCGCCCTGGCGCCCGCTCACGCGCTGGCACAATCGGCGACGAATCTCGAAGCTCTGCGCGGGCTGGCGCCGGTGAGCGCCCTGGCGGCGACGCCGGAGGGCAAGGCGGCGCTGGCGGCAAACCTCACGGTCACCGGCGACATCCAGATGGGGCGGCACGACCAGCCGCTACTGCTGCCCTTTCCCGAGCAGCAGCGCCTCGCCCTGCGCGACTGCTTCATCACTGACGGCAACGCCGCGCAGCTCGCCGACGGCCTCGGCACGTCCCTCGGGGAGGCCTATCAGGCCAAGGCGCGCTACGAGGACTTCAAGACCTTCACCAGCGTCTCTGGCAGTCTCGCCCGCTTGATCGGCTACACCAACAACATCACCAAGTCGGATTCGAATGCGGGGAAGTACTTCTTCGCCAATGCGACGACGAATGGCGAGGCCCCCGTCTCCGAACCCGCCCGCGCCATCCTCACCAAGATCGGCGGTACGACGGATGTCTTCGGCAAGGCCTATGGCCGTCCCGCCGGGACGCCGGGTGCCGACGCCTTCGGCAATTCGCGCCCGTTCCAGACCGAACCGAGCCTTCTCGCCTATCGCGGCGACGATTACTTCGGCGCCGCCTCGCACAGCATGGACTGGCTGCGGGGGCCGAAGCAGAACCTGACGGACAGCCCGTCCTATCCCAGCGGCCACACCACCTACGGCTACACGGAATCCCTGCTCCTCGCCCTGCTGGTGCCCGAGCGCTACCAGCAGATGATCGCGCGCGGGGCCGAGTACGGCAACAACCGCATCGTGGTCGGCGCCCATTACGCCATGGACGTGCTCGGAGGCCGGAGCGTCGCGCTCCACGCCGTCGCCCATCTGCTGGCCAACGACCCCGCCTATGTGGGCCAGACCCGCGCGAACCCGGCCATCGACAACGAGATGAGCCGCGCAACCGACGGCGCGGTGACCATCACGGACTATCCGGAAACCCTGAAGGCGGCCCGCGCGGAACTCCAGGCCGTCCTTCGCGAGGGCTGCGGCGACACGGTGGCCGCCTGCGCCGCCGCCGACCGGAGCCGGTTCAAGGATGCCGCCGCCAACGGGGCCTTCTACGCCTCCACCCAGACCTACGGCCTGCCGGTGGTGCATCGGGACCGGTCGGGCCAGGCGGTGGATGTCGCGCGGGTCGCGCCGGAGGCCGGACATCTCCTCACCGCCGCCTTTCCGGCGGTGACGCTCGCCGAGGCCAACGCCATCCTCACCGACACCCTCGGCCCGGCCGGCGGCTTCCTCGACGACGGCTCGGTCTTCGGCCTGTATTCCCGGCTCGACCTCTACGCGGCCGGGGGCAAGGCGGCGGCCCTCGCCGCCACCCGGCGGTCCGCCGCCCCGTAGCACTCACCGCGCCGGCGAATGGGGTGGTGGACGACGGGCCGCGCATCCTCACTCCGACACGCGCTTGACCATGTGGACGATGCGGGAATGGCCGGACTCGGCGTCGGGATTTCGCAGCTCACGCATTCCCGGCGCCCGGCCGGTGGTCAGGAAGACCAGGACCGTCAACGCGAGGACCCATTTGGCGGACATCGCCCTTTTCCTTCTCGGGGGAGAGAGGAAGGCTCTACGCCGGGAGGCGGGCCGACGGGTTGCGCCGGCGCACATCCACGCGGACGCGCCCTGGTGGGTGCTTCGACATGACGAGGGGACGGCACGGGCCGTCGTCTCGCGGACGTTCAGGCTTTCTTAGCCGTGCCACGGGAGAATGGCCCATCATCAGCCTGCCGCGAGGGCCTCGTCCGTGCTCGACTTCATCCTCTACATCAGCGCTTCGGTCTGTGCCGTGGGATGCCTGGGGCTCTGGGTGCTGCGCGAGCCGCCGGTGTACTATCCGCGGGTGGAATGGGACGACGACGTCATCGGCTGATCGCGGCCCCGCCCCGGACGTCCACTGCGTCGTTCCGCGCGATGGCGTCACCGGGACGGCTGAGGCAGCACTTTCGTCGCGAGCGACGCCCGATCGTGAGGGCGGAACGGGGACCCTTCGGATGCGCGACGGCCGCCCCCCAGATGGGTTAGGGAGCCGACCGCAGTCTCGACCGTTGGGCTCCCTCGAGCCCGGATGAACGCGGCGGCCGGATGGGAACGGGCGGTATGGAGGACGACATCGACCGGTTGCGGCGGCGCGAAGCCGATCTCGAAGCCGAGATCGCGCGGCTGAAGGCGGAGATCGCGTCCGGCATCCATTCCCCGGAGAGCGGCCAGAAGACCTCGGCGGCGGGGCCGGAACTGCTGTTCACGGCGGCGGAGAAGACCCGCATGCCGCAGATCATCACCGACCCGAACCAGCCCGACAATCCCATCGTCTTCGCCAACCGCGCCTTCCAGGATCTGTGCGGCTACTCGGCGGAGGAACTCGTCGGGCACAATTGCCGGTTCCTGCAGGGGCCGGGAACCGACCCGGCCGACGTGGCGCGCCTGCGCGACGCCATCGCGGCGCGCCGCGACGTGGTGGTCGAGATCATCAACTATCACCGCGACGGGACGCCGTTCCGCAACGAACTCTATGTCAGTCCCGTCTTCGACCGGGACGGGCGCCTGCGCTACTTCTTCGGCAGCCAGCTCGACGTCACCCGCTTCCGCACCGAGGAAGGCAAGCTCGCCGAGAGCGAGGCCCGCTACCGGACGCTGTTCGACGCCATCGATGCCGGGTTCTGCATCGTCGAGATGCGGTTCGACGCCACGGGCCGCGCCATCGACTACCGCTTCATCGAGGTCAATCCCGCCTTCGAGCGGCAGGCCGGCCTCGGCGACGTCGAGGGCCGCTGGGTGAGCGAGGTCATTCCCGGCATCGAACCCCGCTGGCTCGACACCTATGGCGAGGTCGCGCTCACCGGCAATCCCGTGCGGTTCGAGAGCGGGGCGGTGACGCTGGGCCGCTGGTTCGACGTACACGCCCTGCGCATCGGAGAACCGGTCCAGCGGCGCGTCGCCATCCTGTTCAACGACATCACCGACCGGCGCGAGGCCGAGACCGTGCTGAGGACGACGGCGCGCGAGCGGACCACGGAGCGCGACCTCGTCTGGCGCGCGAGCCGCGACCTCCTCGTGATCTGCGGCTTCGATGGACTCTACCGGTCGGTCAATCCGGCCTGGAGCGAGATGCTGGGCTGGCCCGCCGATTCCCTGGTCGGCGCGCGATTCGACGCCTTCGTGCATCCCGAGGACCGCAAGGCGGCCGAACAGGCCATGGACCGGTTGCGGAGAGGCGCCATCTTGGACAACCTCGACATCCGGCAGATGGCGGCCGATGGCAGCGAGCGCTGGATTTCCTGGAACGCGATTCCCCAGGGCGACCATTTCTACGCCGCCGGCCGCGACGTGACCGAGCGCAAGGCCCTGGAGGAGCAGCTCCGCCAATCGCAGAAGCTCGAAGCCGTGGGCCAGCTCACCGGCGGTGTCGCCCACGACTTCAACAACCTCCTGACCGTGATCCGGTCCTCCACCGACCTCCTGCGCCGTCCCGACCTGCCGGAGGAGCGCCGGCGGCGCTATGTCGACGCCATCTCGGATACGGTGACCCGCGCGGCCAAGCTCACCGGCCAGCTCCTGGCCTTCGCCCGTCGGCAATCCCTGACGCCAGAGGTCTTCGACGTCGCCAAGGGCGTGGCCTCCGTGGCCGACATGGTCGGCACGCTCACGGGCGCGCGCATCCAGGTCGTGACCCAGATCGAGACCGGCCGGGACGATGCGGGACAGCCGCTGGCCTGCCTCATCGACGCCGATCCGAGCCAGTTCGACACGGCCCTCGTCAACATGGTCGTCAACGCCCGCGACGCCATGGACGGCGAAGGCCGGCTGACCATCCGGGTTCGCCGCGCGTCGATCATCCCGGCCGTCCGGGCGCATCCCCGCATCCGGGGGGATTTCGTCGCCGTCTCCGTCGCCGATACCGGCTCGGGCATCGCGCCGGAGGTCCTCGACCGGATCTTCGAGCCGTTCTTCACCACCAAGGGCGTCGGGCAGGGCACCGGCCTCGGCCTGTCCCAGGTCTTCGGTTTCGCCAAGCAATCGGGCGGCGAGGTCGTGGTGGAAAGCCGCCTCGGCCAGGGCACGACCTTCACCCTCTATCTTCCGCGCGCGGCGGGGGAGGCCGTGGCCGCCGAGCCGGTGCGCGAGCCCCCGCCCCTGGCCGAGCGGCACGGCACCCGCGTGCTCGTGGTGGAGGACAACGCGGAGGTCGGCGCCTTCGCGACCCAGGCCCTGCAGGAACTCGGCTACGTCACGCATTGGGTGACGGATGCGCAGCAGGCCCTCGACGCCCTGGCGCGCGACTCCGCCGGTTTCGAGGTGGTCTTCTCCGACGTGGTCATGCCGGGCATGAACGGCATCGATCTCGGCCACGCGATCCGTCGCACATGGCCGGACCTGCCGATCGTGCTCACCTCGGGCTACAGCCACGTCCTCGCCGAGGAGGGCAGCCATGGGTTCGAGCTCCTGCGCAAACCCTATTCGGTGGCCGACCTGTCGCGCATCCTGCGGCTCGCCGTCTCGCGCTGACGCGGCCCGCCGGGCGGGCGCGACCGGGCGACGCGGCAACCTCTGTTGCAGTGCAACGTTCCCTCCTCATGAAAGCCGGCGCGTGGTCACCGGGGCGATGGGGCACGTCTGTCGTCGCCGCACGGCCCGTCATCGCCGCCTCGCCCGGTTCCCGCGCATTCCAGGCCGGCACCGAACGACGCCCGCCCGATACGGACATCCCCATGAGCATCGCCTCCGCCCTCGGCCTGACCTCTTCGAAAAAGGTCCGCTACGCCTTCGTCGCCCTCGGCGACATCACGCAGGAAGCCATGCTGCCCGGCGTGAAGCACACCGGCAATTCGGAGATCGTCGCCTTCGTCACCGGCGACCCGGAGAAGGCGCGCGGCGTCGGCGCGCAATACGGCGTCACCGAATCCTACGGCTACGAGGAGTTCGACACGCTGCTGGCCTCGGGCACGATCGATGCCATCTATCTCGCCACGCCGAACTGGCGCCATGCGGAGTTCGCGGTTCCCGCCCTGAAGGCCGGCATCCATGTCCTCGTGGAGAAGCCGCTGGAAATCTCGGCGGAGAAGTCGAAGGAGATCATCTCGGCCCAGACAGCCTCCGGCGCCAAGCTCATGGTGGCCTACCGGCTGCATTTCGAGCCCTGCACCCTGGCGACCATCGACCTGATCCGGTCCGGCCGGCTCGGTGACCTCCTCACCTTCTCCTCGACCTTCACCCAGATGGTCTCGCCCGAGAACCACCGCGCGACCAGCGGCATCGAAGCGGGCCCGATCTTCGACATGGGTCCGTATCCGATCAACGCCGCCCGCACCATCTTCGGCGACGAGCCGACGGAGGTGGTCTCGGCCGTGGGCATCCGCCACCCCGAAGCCGGTCTCGGCGATTTCGACGATACCGTCGCGGTGACCCTCCGGTTCCCGCAGAACCGCATCGCGCAGTTCGTGCTGTCCTATTACGGCAATACCCTCGACAGCTATTCGGTCGTCGGCACCAAAGGCAGCGTCGAGGTCAACCCGGCCTACATGTACGGCAAGCCTCTGGAGCACACGATCACCATCGGCGAGGACAAGAGCCACGCCAGCTTCAAGAACACCGACCATTTCGGCGGCGAGCTGAAATACTTTTCGGATTGCATCCTTCATGACCGCGAGCCCGAGCCCGATGGCGAGGAAGGCTTGGCCGATCTTCGTGTGATCGAAGGCATCGTCCGCGCCCTGCAGACCGGGACGTCCCAGACGCTCGAACCCTTCACCCGCACCAAGCGCATCGACACGAAGGCCCAGGAGCAGACGCTCCCGGCACAGAAGGCGCCGGAGCTCGTCAACACGTCGAATCCCGGCAAGGGCAAGGACAAGGTTCCGCTGAACTAGCCCGGCCGTTTCGAGACCGTTCCCGTCCCTCGCTCCACAAGTTCTCGCGATGAATGACCGAGCCCAGGCGGGCACCGACCTCACCGTCGATGCCCGGCGCGTCGACCCGGACGGCACGGAACACCCGATCCAGGACTATGCCGCCCTGGGCGACGGCCGCTCCGTCGTCCTCGTCGGGCCGGACGGCGCGGTGGCATGGTGGTGCGTCCCCGAGATGGATTCGCCGCCCCTGTTCGACCGGCTCCTGGAGCCGGACAGCGGCGGCTATTTCCAGGTTCGCCCCGAGGGGGCGTTCACGATGGAGCGGCGCTACCGCACCGACAGCAACGTGCTGGAGACGATCGTCACCACGGCGACCGGCACGGCCCGGATCACCGAATCCCTCAACAGCAGCCGCGCCGGCCGCCTGCCCTGGTGCGAACTCGCGCGCCGGCTGGAGGGAGTCTCGGGCACGGTGACGTTCCGGATCCGCGCCGTCTTCGGCACGCGCGGCGACTCGCTTTCGCCCTGGCTCCAGCCGAACCCCAACGGCTGCGTCTTCCATGTGGGACCGGTGCTCGGGGTGATCCGCTTCAGCGACAACATCCGCGTCCTCGAGGAAGAGGACCGCACCATCGCCGCGACGGTGACGCTGGGGGAGGGGGAGCGCGCGCTGGTGGCGCTTCTGGCCGGTGAGGACGAGCCCCTCGGCATCCCCACCATCGCGGAGATCGACGAGCGCATCGATGTCAGCGACGACGCCTGGCGACACTGGGCGGAGGGCCTGCATTACGACGGCCCGCACCGTTCCGAGGTGCGGCGCAGCGGCCTCGCCCTGAAGCTGCTGCTCTACTCGCCGACCGGGGCCATCGCCGCGGCCGCCACCACCTCCCTGCCCGAACGGATCGGCGGGCCGAAGAACTACGATTACCGCTACGCCTGGATCCGCGACGCCGGCTACACCGTCAACGCCTTCCTGCGCGTCGGCGCGATGCCGGAGGCGAAGGCCGCCTTCTCCTGGCTGATGAAGCATCTCGGCGCGCATGGGGCGCAGGTCTTCTACACCCTGCGCGGGGGAAAGGTGCCGGAGGAGGCCTCCCTCGACTTGGCCGGCTATCGCGGGTCGCGCCCGGTCCGGGTCGGCAACGCGGCGGCCCGCCAGCACCAGCACGGGATCTACGGCGACATCTTCGAGACCGCGACCCTGTTCGTCGCCGACGGCAACATCCTCGACCAGAAGAGCGCGACGGTCCTGGCGGATCTCGCCGACGAATGCGCCGACCGCTGGCGCCAGAAGGATGCCGGGATCTGGGAACTGGAAGTCCCGCAGCATTACACGATGTCGAAGATCAGCGCCTGGCAGGCGCTGGCCCGTGCCGTCGAACTGGCGGAGGCCGGCCATATCTCGGCGACCTGCGTACCGCGCTGGTCGCGCGAGCGGGATCGGATCCAGGCCTGGATCGAGGAGCATTGCTGGTCGCAGACGCGCCGAGCCTATACGTTCTATCCCGGCACCGACCGCCTCGACGCCTCCCTGACCCTGGCGGTCCGGTTCGGCTTCGACGGGCGCGACCGCCTGTCCTCCACCCTCGACGCGATCCGTGACGAACTCGGGCGCGGTCCGCTTCTCTATCGCTATTCGGGGGCCGAGACGGAAGAGGGCGCCTTCGTCGCCTGCTCCTTCTGGCTGGTGGAGGCCCTGGCCGAGCTCGGAAGGCAGGACGAGGCCGAGGCGGTCTTCACCGGCACGCTGAGCGCCGTCACCCGAGGCGTCGGCGTGATGAGCGAGATGGTCGATCCCGACACCGGCGACCATCTCGGCAACACACCGCAGGGCCTGAGCCATCTCGCCCTGCTTCACGCGGCCTGTTCCCTGCGTGGAGACCGCGAACGAGACTTGAAAGCGGCCCGATGACCGGCACCACCCTCGATACCCGTTCCGGCGCTCTCAGCCTGCCGGATGCGGCGCCCAGCCGGCATCCCGGCCTCGTCCTCACCGCCCTGGCCATGGGCGGCTTTGCCATCGGCACCACCGAATTCGCCACGATGAGCCTGCTTCCGGCCTTCGCGCCCGATCTCGGCATCGACGCGCCGACCGCCGGCCACGTCATCAGCGCCTACGCCCTCGGCGTGGTCGTCGGTGCGCCGGTCATCGCGGTGCTGGCGGCCACCATGGCCCGACGGACGCTGCTCGTCGGGCTGATGGTTCTGTTCGCGCTGGGCAACGTCCTGTCGGCCCTGGCCCCGAACTATCACGGGATGCTGCTGTTCCGGTTCCTGGCGGGCCTGCCGCACGGGGCCTATTTCGGCGTGGCCGCTCTCGTCGCCGCCTCCCTCGTCCCACGGGAGCGGCGGACCCAGGCGGTCTCGCGGGTGATCCTGGGTCTCACCCTCGCCACGGTGGCCGGGGTGCCCCTCGCCAACGGGATCGGCCAGCTCGTTGGCTGGCGCTGGAGCTTCGGGCTCGTCGCCGTCCTGGCGCTGCTGACGGCGGTGGCGGTGCGGATCCTGGCGCCCCTCGGCCGTCCGGCGTCGGGCGCCAGTGCGCTCCGCGAACTCGGCGCGCTGCGGCGCGGGCAGGTCTGGCTCACCCTGGCCATCGGCGCCATCGGCTTCGGCGGCCTGTTCTCGGTCTATACCTATCTCGCCTCGACGCTCATCGAGGTCACCCGCGCCGCGCCGGTGGCGATCCCGCTGGTGCTCGCCGTGTTCGGCCTCGGCCTCACGGCAGGCAACCTCGTCTGCGCCTGGGCCGCCGACCGCGCCCTGATGCCGGCGGCCGGGCTGACCCTGGTCTGGGCGGCGGCGGCTCTCGCCCTCTACCCGTTCGCGGTGGAGAGCGTCTGGACCCTGGCGCCGGTGGTGTTCCTCATCGGCTGCGGCGGCGGCCTCGCCACCATCCTGCAGACTCGCCTGATGGACGTGGCCGAGGACGCGCAGACCTTGGCTGCCGCGCTCAACCACTCGGCCTTCAACTTCGCCAACGCGCTGGGTCCCTGGCTCGCCGGCCTCGCCCTCACTGCCGGGTTCGGCCTGCCCTCCACCGGCTGGGTCGGCGTGGCCCTGGCGCTGGGCGGGTTGGCGCTGTGGGCGGTCTCCGCCTCGCTGGAACGGCCCCGCGCCGCCTCGTCGCCACGTCCGGGAGCGTGAGCGGCGGGCCGGCCTGCCTACGACGTCAGCGGCTGGATATCGAGCTGCATGCCCCGGCCCCTGAGGACGCGGACGAGGCGGTCTTCGAGTTCGTCGTCGAGCCCGTTCACCTGCATGTGCAGGCGGCTTCCCTTCGCCGTGCCCGTCACCCAGAGACGATAGACGAGCCCCTCCTCGCGCAGCTGCGTCAGAAGTCGCTCGGAGCCGATCCGGTTGGCTTCGTCGTTCATGGCAATGAGGCTCGCGTCCATTCAGGTCTCCCTTTCCGAAAAGGACAACGTCCCAGGTGTCTGTTTCGTCCTGATGTCTCGGGTGTCATCTGCGAACGAGGATAACGATCGGGACACGGCGGGCCTTCGGTCATCGACGGGAAGCGTGGTCCAGCGACCCGACCCAACGCCGATGGATAGAGCTTAGCAATGGGCGGGCCGGCGCGGCGGCGGCCCCACATCCGCCGGTCGACCGGAGGCGGGCGCGGCCTCACCCGCGCTGTCCCGCCCGATACGCGGACGACCATGCATGCGCGCAGGATTCGAGAAGCGCTCGCCCGCATCGGCGCAAATTACGGTCCTCGCGAGCCTGTGTTAATCGTTCTTCAGCATGGAAATTGACTGGTCTTTATTGCCCGCGGCTCGATAACCTCTGGCGACGGAGCCGACACGGCGCCTGGAGGCATGAGATGAAGTTCGAATCCGCTATCCTGCTGGGGCTCTTCGCGGCGTCCCCGGCCGCCGAGGCCCTGGCCCAGAGCCCCCGCGACGTGCCGATCACCCAGGATCTGCGCCGCGAGGAACGCATCGAGCGCCGCCTCGACCGGACCATGCCGCCGCCGGTGGACCCCAACGTGTCGCCGGACAATCCGGACGGCGTCGTCGGCTTCGACGGTCCGCCCGGCATGTTCGAGAACGGGGTCGAGAACGGCAGCCCGATCCCCTCCGGATCGCCCGTCGACGACGACGACGATTGAGCATCGCTGCGGCATCCTCTTTCGGGGGGGGGGCGGTTTGGAGGTCGGGCCGCCCCCTTATCGGTTGCGTGATGTCGTCAAGACGATGCCGCCCGTGGGGAACGACCTGGGCCGCCCTCTATGGACCGCCGCGGACCTGCCTTCCCGAGCCCAGACCGGAGAAGGAGAAACGATCGCCGCGGTTGTATGATGACGATGGCGTGAGGGAGCAAATTACGGCCGTGCGGCTTGTCCCCCCGGCGATGCGATCGGCATCGCCGATGTTCAGGGATCGATCAGGAATTGCATGGCCGAGGATGTGACGTCGACTGGCTACGAGTGGACGCTGGCGAGCTTCACCGACACCATCCATCGTGGCGGTGTCGCCCTATGGGCCTGGTCACCGACGCGTAGGCTGGCCCAGCTCGATGGGCTCTGCCGCGAGTTCTGGGGAACCTCCGAGTCCGTCGTCCCCATCGACGACCTGTTCGAGCGCGTGAACGCGGAGGACCGCAGCGCGATGATGCGCGACTGGGCGGCGAGCGAGACGGATTCCCACCCCTACAGCTTCGACTTCCGCATCGGCGACGGCCCTCACGCACGCTGGGTCTCCGCCCGCGGCGTGGGTGGGGAGGCCGGTAAGGTCGGCGAATGGGTCCAGGCCATCTTTCTCGACGTCACCCGGCAGAAACGCGCCGAAGAGGCCGAGCACCTCCTGACGGCGGAGCTCGCTCACCGCGTCTCGAACATGTTCTCCGTCGCCCGGGCGCTGACCGCCATCGTCGCCCGGGGCGCCACGTCGACTCCGCACTTCGCCGAGGACCTGTCGCAACGCTTCGGCGTGCTTCACGAAGCCACCACCCTCGCCACGCGGGCACAGGCCGGCGACCAGGGCAACGTCAGGCTGCGGACGCTGGCCGAGCGGATCCTGTCCCCCTATCTCGACGGCGGCAACATCGCGATCGACGTCGAGGAGGCCGCCGTGGCGCCTCCCGACAAGGTCAACGACTACGCCATGATCCTGCACGAGCTCGCCACCAACTCGGCCAAGTACGGCGCCCTGTCGGGAGGCGGCACGCTGACGGTGACGGGCCGCGTTGCGGACGGCACGCTGACGCTCGATTGGAAGGAGACCTCGGCATCCTCGGGGGCGGTCGCGTCCGATGGCGGCGGCTTCGGATCCCGCCTGTTGAAGCAGACCATCGAACGCAGCCTCGGCGGAAGCTTCACCCGCCGGATCGACGAGGCCGGTCTCGGCTTCGCGATGCACGTCCCGGTCGCCTGAGCGACCATTCCATCCCCCTTCACCTCACCCACCAGGAAACCGGACATGGCCCACGTCCTCGTCATCGGCGCCAGCCAGGGCATCGGCCTGGAAACCGTGAAGGCGGCCTTGGCGGCCGGCCATCGCGTGCGGGCCTTCGCCCGGTCCGCCGCGACCATGTCGCTGTCGGGCCAGGGGCTGGAACGCTTCCCCGGCGACGCATTGAACGCCGCCGATATCGCATCCGCCCTGGAGGGCATCGACATCGTGGTGCAGGCCCTGGGCGTGCCGGCGAAGAACCTGCTCGGGCCGGTGACCCTGTTCTCGGCCGCCACCAACGTGCTGGTGCCGGCCATGGAGACAGCCGGCGTGCGGCGCATCCTCTCCGTGACGGGCTTCGGCACCGGCGACAGCCGCGACGCCATCGGCCTGCTGCAGCGCATCCCCTTCCGCCTCGTGTTCGGGCGGGCCTATGACGACAAGGACGCCCAGGAGATGCGGATCCGTCGAAGCGGCCTGGACTGGACCTTCGTCCGGCCCGGCGTGCTCACGCCCGGCTCGGCCACGGGACGCTACAAGGTTCTGACGGAACCCTCATCCTGGCGGAACGGCCTGATCTCCCGGGCCGACGTGGCGCATTTCATCGCCGGCGAGATCGACCGGCGATCCTACGAGCGCAAGGCCGTCGTCCTCATCGGCTAGAGCGCTCTTCGCCGAAGTGGATGGTGGTTTGGGGAGAAAAAGCGCGGCGCAACAAGGGGCTAGTGGTTAAAATCTGACGGATGGCGCCCGCCGTGAGCGTCCGAAGTAGGTGGATACTGGACCTTATTATAGGCCCTTCGACGCGCAATCTCGAATGCGGCGCTTGACCTCGTCCAACAGGTCTCTCACTTCGCAATCAATCATATAAAGACGACCGAGGCCGCGACTATGAGAACCTCCATATAAGGTGGCAGCTATTCGATAGAAGAGCCGCGCTCGGATAAGGCCTCTTCCGAACGGCATCCCGAGACCTCTATCGTAGAGCCACCTGTTCCCAACCGAGGCGAAGATATCGCAAGTCGCTGACAAGTCTTCACGCTCGACGAATAGCTCCTCAAGTCGAGCTTCGAGTTCTTGGTTCCCCAGCTTCGTTAGGTCTCCTCGAAGGTTCAGCCCAATCTGCATCTGCCCTCTCGCTCGCATTCCTGGCGCGTAAGGTTCTCTGAAAGCTATACGGCCGCAATGGGTCGGGAGCGGACGGTACCAAGCGTCTAGATTTTGGCCACTAGGAGTGCCAAACTGTGAGTAAACCGGCTGCTATTCCGATTTCCGCGCCATGATTTTCTTATAAACAAATAACACGCTCTGAATTACCAAAATGTACGCCGTTAACAATAGCGCCATCTGATCCATAAGCATTCCACCCGAAGCCCTTGGTGCTCCTGATTTATTTGATATTATCACATGCGGCAATGAACTATAGTGAACTAATATATAGG
>NZ_VRVC01000043.1:0-35085 GCF_008040005.1 Methylobacterium sp. WL19 | reverse complement strand
CAGAACCCGATCCCATCTCGAACTCGGCCGTTAAACACACCAGCGCCCATGGTACTGTGTCTCAAGACACGGGAGAGTCGGTCGCCGCCAGACCTGCACAGTACAGAAAACATCCCCCCTCAACGATGACACCAAAACACCCGCCTCCTCCGAGGCGGGTGTTTTGCGTTTCGGTGTCGCTTTTCTTACCGGATGGTCATGATCCGGCCAAAGGGCGGTAAGTCGAGGCCCGGCACACTCCCATCCTGTCTCAGAAGAGGGGAGGGGGCTTCGTGCCGATCCAAGCTCAAGCGGCTTTCCCGCGCATTCCCGACCACGTATCGTCCGGCCCCATGCGCCTTCTCATCATCGAGGACGACCGCGAGGCGGTCTCCTATCTCGTCAAGGCTTTCAAGGAAGCCGGACACGTGCCGGACCATGCGGTCGATGGGCTCGATGGCTATGCCCTGGCGCGGGAAGGCGATTACGATGTCCTCATCGTCGACCGCATGTTGCCGAAGCTCGACGGATTGTCCCTCATTCGCTCCCTGCGCGAGCAGGAGGTCAACACGCCGATCCTGATCCTCTCGGCCCTCGGGCAGGTCGACGACCGGGTGAAAGGCCTGCGGGCCGGTGGCGACGACTATCTGCCAAAACCCTATGCCTTCTCCGAGCTCCTCGCCCGCGCCGAGGTGCTGGCCCGCCGCCGCGCATCCTCGCCCGGCACCGCCGAGGCGACGTCCTATCATGTGGGGGACCTGCATCTCGACCGGCTGTCACACCGCGTCACCCGCGGCGGGCATGAGATCCTGCTCCAACCCCGCGAATTTCGGCTGCTCGAATATCTCATGCGCCATGCCGGGCAGGTCGTGACCCGCACGATGCTGCTCGAACATGTCTGGGACTACCATTTCGACCCGCAGACCAACGTCATCGATGTCCATGTCTCGCGCCTGCGGGCCAAGCTCGACAAGGATTTCGACACCGCCCTGATCCATACGATCCGCGGTGCCGGCTACATCCTGCGACCGGACGAAACCTCCCGCGCGTCCGACGCGCCGTGAGCGAGGCCGATGCTCTGCCCGCGCGCATCCGGAATCTGTTCCGGACGACCGCCTTCAAGCTGTCCTTCGCCTATCTGGTGGTCTTCGCGACCTTCGCCTTCCTGGCTTTGGGCTATGTCGCCTGGAATGCGAGCCGGGTCCTCGACGACCAGATGGTGTCGACCATCGAGGCCGAGATCAACGGCCTGTCGGAACAGTACAAGGCCGGAGGCCTGCGCCGGCTGATCTCCGTCGTCGAACGCCGGGCCGGCGAACCGGGAGCCTCCCTTTATCTGGTCACGACGGCGGCGGGAGAGCGGGTGGTCGGCAATGTCGGGGCGCTCGCGGATGGAACCCTGGCCCAGCCGGGCCAGACCGAGGCCGCCTATGCCCGCAGCGGTCAGTCCGACGTGCTCGACCGCCACGCCATTCTGCAGGTCTTCGTTCTTCCCGGAGGCTTCCGCCTCGTCGTCGGACGCGACGTGGAGGAGCGTGACCGGCTGCGCTCCATCATCGCGACGACCTTCGGTTCTTCCGTGGCCCTGGTCGTGATCCTCGGCGTCGTCGGGGGATGGTTCGTGGCCAGCCGCGTCCTCCGGCGGGTCGACGCCATGACGGAGACGACGCGCCGGATCATGGCCGGCGACCTCGATGGGCGGCTGGCGGTCGCCGGAAACGGCGACGAACTCGATCGATTGGCGAGTAATCTCAATGAGATGCTCGAGCGTATCGGTGAGTTGATGCGCGGCCTGCGCGAAGTCTCCGACAATATCGCCCATGATCTCAAGACGCCGCTGACCCGGCTGCGCAACCGCGCGGATGAGGCGCTTCACGGCGCCGATACGCCCGAGCAATTGCGTGCCGCCATGGAGGGCGTCATCGAGGAGAGCGACGGCCTGATCCGGGTCTTCAATGCCCTGCTGATGATCGCGCGGCTGGAGGCCGGAAACGCGCAGGAGATCATGGCCCGGTTCGACCTCGGCCTCGTGGCGCAGGAGGTGGGCGAACTCTATGAGGCGCTGGCCTCCGAGCGGGGGATGGAACTGGCCATCGAGGCGCCCGAAGGGCTCATGATCCGTGGCAATCGTGAACTCGTGGGCCAGGCCCTCGCCAACCTCATCGACAATGCGGTGAAATATGGCGGCGCCGGCGGAACGGTGCGTGTCACCGCCGAAGAGCGCGGATCGGGCATTGCGGTCATCGTCTCCGACAATGGTCCGGGCATTCCGGAAGACGCGCGCGGGCGCGTGCTCGGCCGGTTCGTCCGCCTGGAGGAGGCGCGGTCCCTGCCGGGATTCGGGCTCGGGCTCAGTCTCATCAATGCGGTGGTGCGCCTTCATCAGGGCGCGCTCGCGCTGGAAGACAACCGACCGGGACTCCGCGTCGTCATGACCCTGCCTGCCTGAAAGTGCCTTACGAAACTCCCGGTCACCGTCGGTTTTCGCTCACGGCACAACGGTGCAGCGGAGGTGTTGTGAGAGATACGAAGCAGGTTCGCGACGGTCTCTCACGATGTGAAGTAGGGACGTCCCGTCACAGCCGTATTCTTGACCTTTGAGAACCGCACACAGTTTTCAGGTGCGAGCGGTCTTGGGCAGGCTAACCGCACGACACCAAGCCAACCTGTCAGGCTTTCGCTTAATTTGCGGACATAAAAAAGGGCTGCCGTCAGGCAGCCCCTCTCAATATGTGATTGGACGTCAGACGACGAACGACCCGTTATCCAAGGTCTGCTGGCCCTGGAGGAGAACGGCGAAGTCAGCCGCTCCATCTCCGTTCGTGTCACCCTGGAGAAGGGTGTTGCCACCACCGAACTTCGTCCGCAGTTCGCCTGCCTGACCCGAGAAGCCGTCCGTTCCGATGAACTGGAAGCCCTGGTCTCCGGCCTGTCCGAGGTTCGCATCGATCCCACTGAGGTCGATGCGATCGCCCTCGGCGAAGTCGAAGTCCTTGATGATGTCGCGTCCGGACACCGCGACGTCACTGTCGGTGACGGCCTTGAACACGAAGGTGTCGGCACCATCACGGCCGAAAAGGAGATCACGGCCGTCGTCGCCGTAGATCGTGTTGTCGCCGTCATTGCCGTAGATCTGGTTCCGGATCTCATTGCCGTTGGCAGTCAGATCATCGGTACCGGAGAGCACGAGCTTTTCGGTGTTGGCTTCCATCGTGTGGCTGACGGTGGATCGAATGGTGTCGAAGCCTTCGCCCGGTTGTTCGATGATACGATCGCCAGCGTTGTCGATGACGTAGGTATCGCTCCCAGTGCCGCCGATCATAGCGTCGGCTCCCGTGCCACCCAGCAACGTGTCGCCGCCGTCGCGACCCACGAGTGAATCGTCTCCTGCGCCGCCGCTCAGACGATTGTCGCCGTCGTTGCCGGTGATGCGATTGTCGAGGTCATTGCCGGCACCGTTCAGATCGCCGTCTTCCCTGAGGACGAGGTTCTCGACGTTGTCCGACAAGGTGTAGCTCACGGACGAGCGAACGGTATCGTTGCCCTCGCCTGCCAACTCGATAACCTGATCTCCTGCTCCATCCACGGCGTAGACGTCGTCGCCCGCACCACCCTGCATGATATCGTCGCCGGCGCCGCCGATGAGGAGATCGTTTCCACCGCCACCGGTGAGGAGATCATTTCCTTCTCTGCCAGCAAGGCGGTTATCGGCGATATTGCCGGTGATGCTGTTGTCGAGGGCGTTGCCGGTTCCGTCGATGGCGCCGGTACCCGTGAGGGTGAGGTTTTCGACGGTGTCGGACAGGGTGTAGCTGATGGAGGACAGAACGGTGTCGGTGCCTGCGTCGGCGCCTTCGACCACCGTATCGCCGAGGGAATCGACGACGTAGCTGTCGTTGCCGAGGCCACCGATCATGGTGTCGTTGCCGGCACCGCCGACGAGGAAGTCGTTACCGGTTCCGGCGGTGATCGTGTCGTCGCCCTGGCCCGCATTGTAGTAGAAATCCTGCCCGGCGCGGAAGGGCGGGAAGAACGTCAGCGCATCGTCACCGTTGGTCCCGAGCACCACGCCCTCGAACGTATTGCCACGCTGAGTGCCCGAGACGAGGTCGCGAACGTCGAAGGTGATGCCCTGCGTTCCGGCCACGAAGGTGATGCCCTCATCGTCGTAGCGAGAGATGGGACCGGTCAGATTACCGTCGGCATCTTCTGCCTGTACGCGAACTGCAAGCCCGCCATCCTGGTTGGTCAGGCTGCCGGCATCGTTGGTATTGCCGTTGCCCACCTCGGCCGAGGTGAAGGTCAGGCGCACGTTGCCGGCACCACCATCGGCGCGATCGAACCGGACGGTGTCGTTGCCGTCGCCGAGATTCACCTGGTCACTGCCATCGGTGGAGACGTTGACGCCGAACGTGTCGTCGCCGTCGCCGCCGAAGACGGTGTCGATTCCGGAACCGCCGCCGATCGTATCGTTGCCGCCGCCCGTCGAGATGACGTTGTTACCGCCGCCGCCATAGACGACATCGTCTGCCGAGCCCGTGGTGAGCGTGTCGTTTCCGTTTCCACCCGTCAGCTGCGCCCGGACATTGCCGGTATCGACGACGTTATCGCCCGTGTCGGACAGGTTGAAGTTCACCGACTCAAAACCATAAATGACGGTGCCGTCGGACGCCCTGCCCGTACCGTTCTCGTCGAGCGTCAACGTAATTGGGGTTGCCGAGCCGACAACCGGTCCATTGAAATTGAAATTGACCGACAGGAAATCGTTACCCTGGCCGCCGACCAACCGATCGAGCTTTCCGCCAGTGACGTTGTCGTCGCCAGAACCGGCGCGAACGATATCACGCACAGGATCGATGGATCCGGCAAAAATATTGGCGGGACGATCGACAGAGTCGATCGTATCGTCGCCGCCGAGGCCATTGATGGTGTCTTCGTCTTCGGTGCCGGTCAGGAAATTGTCGCCGTTATCGCCATTGATCGTAGCCATTGCGTCGTCTCCCTTACTCGCAGCCTGAGATGCACGTGCGGCTCACAGGTTTGCGGCGACGCTGATACGCATGGTTAGCCATAGAGGTTTCAGTTCGCGATAATAATATTGAATAAATATTTATAGTAACTTTAGTTAGTGTCGTAATATAGACTGTTGCTAATTGGACTGTCACTAAATTACTACATAAATTTGCAGCGAGTTAGGGATTAAACTGACTACTTATTTCTTATCGGAGGCGGGAAGACTATTCCCGGCCTTGCCGAACCATAAATGCGATTGTGCGAACCGCGATGTTACATAACGCCCAACCCGCGAACGTCCGCTTCCCAGGACGGCACGGACCGGAAGCTCAGGCGACGTTGGGTCGAACACCGAACGTCCGCTCCCGGGCGGAGGGCTAAAGCCCGCTTCCCACCCATCGCGGACGCTCAAGGCGGTTGCCATCCGTCAGATTTCCACCACGAGCTTGGGCTTGTGAAGTCTCGCGCGTTTTCTGACGTAGAACCAGTGCCCGCTTTTGCTGAACCCGCTGAGCCGGGGAAGGACAGCCCGTGACCGAGGAAGCGCCTTTGACCCAGCGCCTGACGAGGGCGCCCGTGCTAATGGATCCCGAGCGTGCGGCGGCACGGCTCAAGGAGGTCGAGGCCGCGTTCGCCCATCTCAACGAGGCGGGACGAGCGCTGCTTCTCGGCCTCGCCGACCATTCTCCCTTTTTATGGCAGCGTGTCGTCCGAGACCCCGAGCGCGTCGCCGCGATGCTGGATCGACCGCCCGAACGCGTGGTTGCCGACCTCATCGCCCGGCAGCGATCCGCCGCTCGCGGTGAGAGCGGAGAGGTCCGCGATCTCGATGCCGTCGCCGCCGAGCTTCGACGCAACCGCGGTGACCATGCTCTTCTCGTGGCCCTGGCCGATATCGGCGGGCTCTGGCCCCTGGCGACGGTGACCGAGGCGCTCTCCGATTTCGCCGATGCCTCCGTTCATGCGGCAGCCGAAGCTCTCTTGTTGCAGGCGGCCGAAGCCGGGCGGTTTCACCCCCATGACGTCGCGAGCCCGCAGCTCAAATCCGGCCTCGTCATCCTTGGCCTCGGCAAGCTCGGGGCCGGCGAGCTCAACTATTCCAGCGATATCGACCTCGTCGTGTTCTTCGATCCCGATATCGCGCGGCTGAAGGAAGGACTGGCTCCGACGCCGTTCTTTTCCAAACTCGCGCAGGGGATCGCCAAGCTGCTGCAGGAGCGCACCGCCGATGGCTACGTCCACCGTGTCGATTACCGACTGCGCCCCGATCCCGGATCGACGCCGACGGCCATCTCGCTGAATTCGGCCTATCTCTATTATGAGAATCTCGGCCAGAACTGGGAGCGTGCCGCCTATATCAAGGCGCGCGCGATCGCCGGCGACATCGAAGCGGGCGAACACTTCCTGACCGGCCTGAGGCCCTTCGTCTGGCGCAAGTATTTCGACTTCGCCTCCATCGCCGACGTCCATGCGATGAAGCGCCAGATCCATGCCGTGCGCGGGCACGACACGATCGCGGTGGCCGGGCACGACATCAAGCTCGGGCGCGGCGGCATCCGCGAGATCGAGTTCTTCGTCCAGACCCAGCAACTCGTTTTCGGCGGGAGACGGCCGGACCTGCGCGGCCGCCGCACCATCGCGATGCTGGCGGCGCTCACCGAGGAAGGCTGGATCGACGGCACAGCGCGCGACGAACTGGGGCAGGCCTACGATTTCCTGCGCACCATCGAGCATCGCCTGCAGATGGTGAATGACGAGCAGACGCAACGATTGCCGACCGAAGAGGCGGGGCTCGAGAGCTTCGCCCGTTTCGCCGGTTTCGCCGACGCCAAGGCCTTCGAAACGAAACTGCTCCATCACGCCCGCCGGGTGCAGGCGCATTACGCGCTGCTGTTCGAGGCCGAACCGGACCTGTCCTCATCGGTCGGCAACCTCGTCTTCAGCGGGACGGACGACGATCCCGCGACCCTCGCCACTCTCCGAACCCTGGGCTTTTCCGATCCCGAGCGCGTGGCCGAGACCGTGCGCGGCTGGCATTTCGGTCGTCGCCCCGCCGTCCGCACGGCGCGTGCCCGCGAGGTCCTCACCGAACTCGTCCCGGCCTTGATGCAAGCGCTCGGCGGCACGCCGAACCCCGATGTGGCCCTGGATACCCTCGACCGCGCCTTCGCGCGCATGCCGGCGGCGGTGGAACTCCTCACCATCCTGCGTTCGAACGACCGTCTGCGCCTGCTCTTCGCCGACCTGCTGGGAAGCGCGCCGCGCCTAGCCGAGACCGTCGCGTTCAGTCCCCATGTCCTCGACACGGTCATCGACCCGGCCTTCGTCGTGCCGAAAGTGGATGCCGAGGACATCGCCGCGCAGTATCGCGGGCTGGTCGGCAAACCGGCGGCCTACGAGGATTTCCTCGACCGCAGCCGGGACGCGGCGCGGCAGTTGCGCTTCGTCACCGGGGCGCGGCTGCTCACGGGCATCCTGTCGCCGCAGGCGGCGGGGCGGGCCTATGCCGGCATCGCCGACGCCGTGGTGGAGGCGAGCCTCGAGGCGGTGTCGCGCCAGTTCTTCGCCGAGCATGGGGAGGTGCCCGGCGGGCGCTGTGTCGTCCTCGGCCTCGGGCGGCTCGGCGCCAACCAGATGACGGCGGAATCCGATATCGACCTCGTCGTGCTCTACGATTTCGATGCGGAAAACCGGACCAGCCTCGGGCCGAAGTTGATCGACGCGGTGATGGCCTACAACCGGCTGACGCAACGCCTCGTCGCGGCGCTGACCGCGCTGACCCGGCGCGGCGGTCTCTACGAGGTCGATCTTCGCCTGCGTCCCGGCGGCGGGCAGGGGCCCGTGGCGGTACAGGTCCGGAGTTTCCTCCCCTATCAGCAGGGGGAGGCCGATCTATGGGAGCACATGGCGCTCACCCGCGCCCGGGTCGTCGCCGGGGATCGGAGTCTCGGCGACGAGGTGATGGGGCAGATCCGGACCATCGTCGGGCTGAAGCGCGAGGCGGCGGAGGTCTATCGCGCGGTGCGCGACATGCGCCGGCTCGTGGCCAGCGAGAAAGGGTTTGCGGGACCGCTCGATCTCAAGCTGGCGCCCGGCGGATTGCTCGATCTCGACTTCATGGCCCAGGCCCTCACCCTGGCCCATGCCGAAAGCCATCCCGGTCTCATCGGCCTCGATGCATCCTCCGTCTTCGCCGAGGCTGGTAATCGGGGCCTTCTGCCGGTGAACGAGGCGCGACGGCTCGGCGAGGCCTATCGCCTCTTCGACGATGCGCTCCATTGGCAGCGTCTCATGGGCGAGGCGGACTCGAAGGCGGGCGCCTCGGTGGCGCTGACGCGGCTCGCCATCGCCATGGGCCTGCCGGATGCCGCTACCCTGGCGGCGGAACTCGATGAACGCCGCGCCGAGGTCAGATCGCTGTTCGAGCGGCTCCTCGGCTGAGCCTCGCAGGCCCGCTCTCGCGGGTCTTTTGCACCGGAATCGGACCGATCTACCGCTTCGCCGTAAATCGCGTCCGATGGCGGTCGAAAGGGGGGTGCTATGGCGGTGGTTTCAGAGGAGTCCGCGCGCCTTGGCCAGGGCCACGAGGTCGTGCTGCGGCCGGGCGCCGATATGCTGGATCACCTCCGCCGCCGCCAGCGCTCCGAGCCGGGCGCTCGACACATAGTCGAGGCCGCGGGCGTGGCCGGCGAGGAAACCCGCCGCGAACAGGTCCCCGGCGCCGGTCGTATCCACCACCTCATGCACCGGTGAGGCCTCGATGGAGCGGATCTCGCCGCCCTTCACCACCATCGCGCCCTCGGCGGAGCGGGTGACGAGACCGAGGAGATGCATGCCGCGCTGGTTGCGCTCGTCACGCAAAGCTTTGAGGGCCGCTTCTTCGTCGTCCGTCTCGTAGAGGCTCTTCAACTCGCCAATATTGGCGAACAGGATATCGATGCTTCCGTCACGGATGAGGCCCAGGAACTCCTCACGGTAGCGGCCGACGCAGAACGCATCGGACAAAGTCAGTGCGACGGCGTTGCCGGCATTGTGGGCGATCTTGGCGGCCTTGCGGAACGCCTCCTTGGCCGCCGGCGGGTCCCAGAGATAACCTTCGAGATAGACGGTGCGGGCACTCGCCACGGTGGCCTCGTCCACATCGGCCGGCGACAGGCCCTGGCAGGCACCGAGATAGGTGTTCATGGTGCGCTCGCCGTCCGGCGTCACCAGGATGAAGCAGCGGGCGGTGGCGGGGCCTTCCGACGCGGCCGGCACCGCGAAGGAGACGCCCGTCGCCTTGAGATCATGGGCGAAAAGACCGCCGAGCTCGTCGTCGCGGACCTTGCCGATGAAGCCGGTCTTCGCGCCGAGGAGAGCCGCGCCCACCGCGGTGTTCGCGCCAGAGCCGCCGGAAACGATGGTGGCCGGTCCCATCACCGAGAACAGGCTCTCCGCCCGGTCCTCGTCGATGAGATGCATGGCGCCCTTGGGGACGCCCTGCTGTTCGAGAAATTTCTCATCCGTCCGCGCGATCAGGTCGACGATGGCGTTGCCGAGAACGAGAAGGTCGAGGGGAGCGGACATCGGACATCCTGTCTGGCGCTGGCGATGCCGCAGGCTGTGGCATCGCACCCGGAGAGGGTCAAGCGAGGGAGGGCGTCACGGGTCCGCGAAGACGCCCCCTATTGCAGCGCCTTCACCTCGCACTGCGCGTAGTCGCTGCTCGCTTTCACATAGGCGTTCAGCGCCTTCACATAGGCCTCGGCCAGGGGACGATAGGCCGCGATTTGCAGGTTGTAGGCCTTCACCGTGTCGTTGAACGTGTAGGCCTCCCAGCCGGGGCATCCGCCTTTGGCGTCGAGGCAGGCGGGCTTCGCGGGCGCGGTCGGCTTCGTCGGGCGTGTCGCCGGGTCCGGCGGCACGGCCTTCGTGCATTCCGCCATGGCGAAGGACGGCAGAAGGGCTGTCAGGACGAGAGCCGCTCCAAGAAGCCTGACACGCATCGCTGGAATTCCCTCACGTTCGAAACGCCCACTCACCGAGACGGTGCTGAGCTTGTGCGCGAGGGATTCGCCTGTCGCAAGCACTCAGCGCGCCTGGACCGCTTCCCGCCCGGACTGGTGGGAGACAGGCCTGCCCTTGCCGCCCCCACTCATGGCGGGCCGCATGAGGTTGAGCAGCGGCAGAGCGATGCCGCTGATGAGCACCCACCAGGCCGGGCGCAGGCCATCGTAGAATTCGAGGTTGGCTCCGAGCACCGCGCTGGCGGGAACGCCGCTCTTGAACCCATACCACGCCGCCTCCACCAGGGCGGTGACGAGGGAGGCCGCGATGGCTAGGCCGAGCAGGGTGATCGCGTTCATCGGCAGGCGGAAGCGCTGCATTTCCCGCCACCCCATGAGCAGAAGAAACAGGCCCGTCCAGTAGACCGGCGCCGACACGTCGATCTTGGCCTGAAGGAAATAGTGGAACAGGCCGAGCACCGCGATGACGTAGACGGATTTATGCAAGCGCGGCCAAGCCTTACCGAGACGGCGGATCATCCCGTCCGTGGAGGTGATCCCCAAGACGGCAAGGCCCAGCAGAGCCACGAAGCCGATGGTGAGGTAGAACCGCGAGACGATCTCGCTCACGACCTTCGACAGGATGAAACTCTGATCGACGATGTAGAGGCCGAGATGGACGATGCCATAGGCAAGGACGGTCAGCCCGAGCATGCGCCGGACCAGGATGAGCTTCGGATAGTTCGCGATCCGCCTCAGCGGCGTCACCGCCAGCGACAGCAGCAGGAAGCGCACCGCCCACTCTCCTGTGCTGTGGATGAGGGCCGTGATCGGCTTCGGCCCGAGGGCGTCGAACCCATAGGCGGCGGCGAGCCAGATCCCCGGCGCCAGCGCGAACAGGAATGTCGCGAGTTTCAGGCCCGAAACGCGGCCGGCGCGGTCATGCCAGGGAGCGGAGAAAGCGGGTTTGGCAGGCATCAGGGTCCGTCAGCGAGTAAGTCTTCGCCCTCAGGTAGGCGAGCGAGGGGACGAAATGGGGTGGCCCGGCCACACGTTCGCGCGAGACCGCCTTTTCCATTCGTATGACTACCGCTGAAGGTTACCTATCCGCCGTACCGTCGCGGCGCATCTCCGGGGCCTCCCGTCGCCCCGCCCGGATGTGGTAAAGCCCGCGGCGCCCCAGCCAAAGCCGTGAAACGCGTTCATGCCAGCTTCTGCCTTGCCCGCCCCGATCGATGCCATGAGTGCCGAGGAGGCTCGCGCCGAGCACGCTGCCCTGTCGGAGCAGATCGCGGAGGCCGACCGGCTCTATCATGGAGAGGATGCGCCCGAGATCACGGATGCGGAATACGACGCCCTCCGGCGCCGCCTCGAGACGTTCGAGACCCGCTTCCCCGATCTCGCCGGCACCGGACAGGCAAGCGCCTCCGTCGGCGCAAAGGCCTCGGAAAAATTCGCCAAGGTCCGGCACGCGGTGCCGATGTTGTCGCTGGGCAATGCCTTTGCGGACGAGGAAGTCCACGATTTCGTGGGCCGCGTCCGTCGCTTCCTCAACCTGCCCGATGAGCCGCTCGCCTTCACCGCCGAGCCGAAGATCGACGGCTTGTCCCTTTCTCTGCGCTACGTCGAAGGCAGGCTTATCACGGCGGCCACGCGCGGCGACGGCGAGGTCGGAGAGGATGTGACCGCCAATGCGCGAACCGTCTCCGGTATTCCTGAGACGCTGGAGGGGACGGGCTGGCCGGAGATCTGCGAGGTGCGCGGCGAGGTGTATCTCTCGCACGCAGATTTCGCCGCCATCAACGCCCGCCAGGAAGAGGCGGGAAAGTCGCTTTTCGCCAATCCGCGCAATGCGGCGGCCGGGTCCCTTCGCCAACTCGATTCCCGGATCACCGCCTCGCGGCCGTTGAAATTCTTCGCCTACGCCTGGGGCGAGATATCGGAGATGCCGGAGACGACGCAGCATGGGATGATCGCCGCCTTCGCCTCATGGGGATTCGCGGTGAACGACCGCACGGTTCTCTGCGCCGACGCGGATGCCATGCTGGCGCATTACCGCGCCATCGAGGAGGATCGCGCCAGTCTCGGCTACGACATCGACGGCATCGTCTACAAGGTCGACGATCTCGCGTTGCAGCGCCGGCTCGGCTTCGTCTCGCGTAGCCCGCGTTGGGCGCTGGCGCATAAGTTCGCGGCGCAGAAGGCCTTCACGATCCTGGAGGCCATCGAGATCAATGTCGGCCGGACCGGGTCGCTCAATCCGCTAGCGCGGTTGAAACCGGTGACAGTTGGCGGCGTCGTTGTCTCGAATGCAACCCTCCATAACGAAGGGTACGTTCAGGGCGTCGGCGGCGACGGTGAGCCGATCCGTGACGGGCGAGACATCCGCGTCGGCGATACAGTTGTCGTCCAGCGCGCCGGCGACGTGATCCCGAAGGTGATGGATGTCGATCTTGCGCGGCGACCGCCGGATGCGACGCCCTATGTCTTTCCGGAGACCTGTCCCGCTTGTGGCAGCCGCGCCGTCCGCGAGGTCAATCCGCGCACCGGACAGCGCGACGCGGTACGCCGCTGCACTGGTGGACTCATCTGCCCGGCGCAGGGACTCGAGCGCCTGAAGCATTTCGTCTCGCGCAACGCCTTCGATCTCGAAGGCTTCGGCCAGACCTATATCGAGGTGCTGTTCGAGGCCGGGCTGATCAAGCAGCCCGCCGACCTGTTCCGCCTGGAATTCGCGCCGTTGAAGGAGGCCATCGTCGCCCGTCGCGAAGCGCTCTCGGCCGAACGCCGCGCCGAGGGCGAGCCACCGCCGAAGAAGGCGAAGAAGAAGGGTGACGACGAGGACAAGGCGATCAAGAACCTGCTGGCCTCCATCGACGAGCGCCGCAGCCTGGCCCTCAACCGGTTCCTGTTCGCCCTCGGGATTCGCCACATTGGTGAGTCCACCGCCAAGGCCTTGGCCAAACGCTTTCCGGATATGCCGAGCCTGATGCAGGCCCTTGCCGCCGCTGCCGCCGCTCAGGCCGGACCGGACTGGCTCGAACTCTCGGCGGTACCGAGGGTCGGCCCGACGACGCGGGACCGGTTGCTCGAATTCGGCTTCTCGGGCGAGGTGGAAGGCGGCGAGGTCGCGACGGGTCGGCGTCCGACTACGGCGCAGCGTGCGAACCTGATCGCCCATTACGGCGACGAGGCCGCCGTGGAAGCGGCTGTGAGCCGCGCCCGCGAGCAGCGACCCGGCGATGCCTATCGTCTCTTCGCCGACGATGGCGAGATCGGTCCCGTCGCCACGGATTCCCTCATCGCGTTCTTTGCCGAACCGCACAATGCCGATGCGGTCCATGCCCTGATCCAAGAGGTGAAGACCGAGCCGATGGCGGCGGCGGCAACCGCAACGGCCTTCGCAGGCAAGACCGTGGTCTTCACCGGCTCCCTGGAGCGCATGACTCGAAGCGAGGCCAAGGCGACGGCCGAGCGTCTCGGTGCCAAGGTTTCGGGCTCCGTCTCGGCCAAGACCGATCTCGTCGTCGCTGGGCCGGGGGCGGGCTCCAAGCTGAAGGACGCCGAGAAGCATGGGGTCAAGGTCGTGAGCGAAGAAGATTGGCTCGCCATGGTGGAGACGGCGTGACCACGCTCGCCATCGACTTCGAGACGGCCAATGAGAGGCGCGACAGCGCCTGCGCGGTTGGCCTCGCCTGGATCGAGGGCGGCGCGGTGGTGCGACGTGAATCACGCCTGATCCGCCCGCGCGAGATGCGGTTTTCTCCGGGCAACATCCGGGTCCACGGTATTTTGCCAGCGGATGTCCGGCAGAAACCGGAATTCCCGGACGTGATGGCGGAGTTCCTACCCGACCTCTCGTCCGGGCTGGTCCTCGCCCATAACGCCGGGTTCGACTTGGGCGTGCTACGCGCCTCGCTCCACACCTATGGCATGGCAGTTCCGGCCTTCGCTTCGCTCTGCACCCTTCAGATCGCGCGAAGAGTGTTTCCCGCATCGGAAGGTTGCGGCCTCGGCAAGGTGGCCGCCCGGCTCGGTATCCGCTTCGAGCACCACGATGCGGGCGAGGACGCCTATGCCTGCGCGGAGATCGCCCTGGCGGCGGCAAGGGAGCATGGCGCGCCCGATATCACCGCCTTAGCGAGGGCGATCCATCTCCCGATCACGCAACTGCCGGCCGGCTATGTCGAGCGGGAAACGCGATCGTTCGGCGCGCCCGGCCCGCAGATCGCGGCGATGCGGTTTTCCGTGCGGGGAAGTCGTGGCGCACTCTACGCGGTGACACTGGAGGACCGCCCAAGCGGCCCGCGTCTGCGCTGCACTTGCATGGCTGGACGCTACGGCGTCGCCTGCCGCCATACCAAAGCGCTACTCGTTGGCGACATCACCGATCTCGTATCTGGCAACCACGCGGACGTGGTCGCTCTCAGCCGGATGTTCGACGAGACTGCAATGCCGCGGCCCCGCGACATGTGACCGTTCAGATGACCTTGAGCAGGGCGTCGACGCCGGAAATCTCGGTCTTGGCCGGGGATTCCTCGACGTTCAGGACGCGCACCACGCCATCATCCACCAGCATAGAATAGCGCTTCGAGCGCGGGCCGAGCCCGAATCCCGCACCGTCCATGTCGAGGCCAATGGCCTTGGCGAACTCGGCATTGCCGTCGGCGAGGAACTCGATTCCCTCGGCGTTGCTGGCTTTCTGCCAGGCTTCGAGCACGAACACGTCGTTGACCGAAGTGACGGCGACGGCATCGACGCCGCGTGCCTTGATCTCTTCCTGCTTCTCGACGAAGCCGGGCAGATGATTACGGTGGCAGCTCGGCGTGAATGCGCCGGGCACGCCGATCAGGACGATGCGGCGCCCCTTGAAGATGTCGTCGGTGGTCTTCGCCTCAGGCCCCCCGGCGCCGCTCACGCGAAAGGTCACCTGGGGAAGGTGGTCGCCAACCTGGATCGTCATCCGTCGTCGTCTCCTCAGATCGCCTGGAGCCCATGCCCGGTCTTGAGGACCGGTTCTCCTTACCGCGCGTGGCCCCATGGACCAACGGCGCCATGATGGCCCCCGGTGGGCGAGAAGGGTCTACCCCGAGCCCATGGGTGTGTCGAGGAGCGCCTCGTAGAAGCGGGCGCCGTCCACATTCCTTCTGCGGGTCGCGACCCGATCAAAGCAGAATGGAGAGGTGGCCACCCTCAGCCTCAGCGAGTCCGCGCTGGACAAGCCAGCCCACCTAGGTAGCATGATGCAATGCGACAAGATCCGGATTCCGCCTATCTCGACGGCCAGTTCCTGGTGGCGATGCCCGGCCTTACGGACGAGCGCTTCGCAAGATCGGTGATCTATCTCTGTGCTCATTCAGCGGACGGCGCGATGGGAATCATCCTCAACAAGCCGGCCAACGATCTGAACATGCCGGATCTCCTGATTCAGCTCGATATCGCCAGCGAGGACGATGCGATCCGCTTGCGCGAGAGGGTCGGCCATATTCCCGTGCTTATGGGCGGTCCGGTGGATGCCAAGCGCGGTTTCGTGCTCCACACCGACGATTTTCACATAGACCAATCGACACTCATCATCGACGACGGGATCTGCCTCACCGCCACGGTGGAAATCCTGCGTGCCATCGCAAACGGTGCCGGACCCGCGAGCGCGGTGCTCGCCCTCGGCTATGCCGGATGGCAAGCCGGGCAGCTCGAGAACGAGATCCTCGCAAATGGCTGGCTCAACTGTCCGGCCGATCCGGCCATGATCTTCAATTCTGCGCTCGACACCAAGTACGAGCGTACCTTGCGAAGCAATGGCATCGATCCAGCGATGTTATCCTTCAGCGCAGGCCGGGCCTGACGGACCGGCTTGAGGGGGTCATTCCCCGATTGGCGAGCCGTCGCTGTCCGGGTTCATCCCTTCGACCGCCGGCTTCGGCTTGCGCGGCCGAAGCGTCGTGCTCGCGGTCGGTGTTGCCGTGCTGGCACCGAGACGCGCGGCAAGGGAAAGGGCGCGGGCTTCGGTGAAACGCACGTTGCAGAAACCATGGGCGCCCTCGCGGGCATAGGTCCGGCAGGTCTGCTCCCGGTCTGAGGAGAAAGCCGCCTGTTCGGTGACGATGGTGCGGACGTCCTGCCCGCGGGCGCGCTGGGTCATGACCTTGTAATTGTCCCGAACCGCCTTGTCGGCGACGCCTCGTCCGGAATCGAATTCCGCGGAGCGGGGAATCAGCGTCGCGGCAGCAGGCCCCCACAGGCCGACCGGCGTGGTGGCACAATCGGCGGCCGTGAAACTGCAGACCCGGTTGCTGCCCAGCGGCGTAACCAGCACGCTGCCTTCCAGGATCTCGAACCGGAGCGGGCATTCACCGCCCGCGATCTCGTAGCGCGCCACGCCCTGAGGACGACCCTCTGAGGAAAGGGAGATCGGCGATCCGCCCGAGAGCGGAACCTTGCAGGTCTCGTTTGGCTGCGAAACCTTGGTGCCGGGCAGCGTGATCCGTGCCGTTGCCGCGCCGCCGGCTCTGTCGATCTTGAGGCTGCCAGTCAGGCCGTTCAGCATGAGTTCCTGGCCGAGAATGTTGTCATCGCTCGGCGTCTTAAGAACGACGGGTCGCAGGGGAGCCGGAGCAGCCTTCGGAGCCTCCGGCGCAGGTTCTCCCGGCGCGCCCGGCGGCAGCAGCGTCCCAGGCTGAGGCGATCCGGTCGGAGGCACACCGCGAGGTGGCACCGGAGGCTTGGCCGCCTTGCCGATGCCGAACAGCTCCTCGAAAAAATTCTGCGCGTTTGCTTCGTTCGCCGGGAGGGCGACGAGGGGCAGGACGAGAAGGGCGGGGAGCAGGCGCAGGCCTCGGGACGGACGCATCAGGTCTTTCATGCCTCTGGAACTCGCAGCACCGGACCGGTGAACAGTGAACGTGCAGCGGGCTCTCGTTCTCGCATCAGCTACTTCGAAAGCGGGTATCATATCTGGGGCTGAGGCTTCGTAAGGCGAGCCTGCCTTCGATCCGCGTTGACGGTCCGAAAGCTGGTCTGCCATCCTCGAACCTAGCATGTGATCGATGGCGCTGACGTGGCGTCCCTGCAACATTTTTGAGGTCCAAGGCGCCGGATACCGGCCATTCCAGACGCAAAGGTCTTGGTCGGCGAGGGAGATAGGATCGGCGTGGCCGTTCGCGGTGCTTCGCCTTGCGGCTCCGCATCACCCTTCTTATATCCGGCGGGACGCGGGATTAAGACCTGGATGAGCGCGTTTCAGGCGCTTCGGCTGGTTCGAATTCCGCTCTCACAATCTTTCGTTCTTCACCGCCATGGGCCGGGCCGCTTCGGGGCTCGGCGGTCTGCTTGACCAAATGACATGAGAGGGATCCCGCCATGGGTAAAGTAATCGGCATCGATCTGGGCACCACTAATTCCTGCGTGGCCGTCATGGAAGGCACGCAGCCCAAGGTCATCGAAAACGCGGAAGGCGCGCGCACCACGCCGTCCATCGTCGCTTTCCTCGACGACGGCGAGCGTCTCGTCGGCCAGCCGGCCAAGCGCCAGGCGGTCACCAATCCCGAACACACGTTCTTCGCCATCAAGCGTCTCGTGGGCCGCACCTACGACGATCCGATGACGCAAAAGGACAAGGGTCTCGTGCCCTATAAGATCGTTCGCGGCGACAACGGCGATGCCTGGGTCGAGGCCGACGGCAAGAAGTATTCCCCCTCGCAGATTTCGGCCTTCACGCTTCAGAAGATGAAGGAGACCGCCGAGGCGCATCTCGGCCAGCCGGTGACGCAGGCCGTCATCACGGTTCCCGCCTACTTCAATGACGCCCAGCGTCAGGCCACCAAGGACGCTGGTAAGATCGCCGGCCTCGAAGTGCTGCGCATCATCAACGAGCCGACGGCGGCTGCTCTAGCCTACGGCCTCGACAAGAAGAAGACCGGTACGATCGCGGTCTACGATCTGGGCGGCGGCACCTTCGACGTGTCGATCCTGGAAATCGGTGACGGTGTGTTCGAGGTGAAGTCCACCAATGGCGACACCTTCCTTGGTGGCGAGGACTTCGACAACCGCGTCGTCGAGTACCTGACCTCCGAGTTCAAGAAGGAACAGGGTATCGACCTGACGAAGGATAAGCTCGCCCTCCAGCGCCTCAAGGAGGCCGCCGAGAAGGCGAAGATCGAGCTGTCCTCGGCGACGCAGACCGAGATCAACCTGCCCTACATCACGGCCGATGCGACGGGGCCGAAGCATTTGGCGCTGAAGCTCTCTCGCGCCAAGTTCGAGAGCCTCGTGGACGACCTCGTCCAGCGCACAATCGAGCCCTGCCGCAAGGCGCTCAAGGATGCCGGCGTCTCGGCCTCCGAGATCGACGAGGTGGTTCTGGTCGGCGGCATGATCCGCATGCCGAAGATCCAGGAAGTGGTGAAGTCCTTCTTCGGCAAGGAGCCCCACAAGGGCGTCAATCCGGATGAGGTCGTGGCCATCGGCGCTGCGGTCCAGGCCGGTGTGCTCCAGGGCGACGTCAAGGACGTGTTGCTTCTCGACGTGACCCCGTTGTCGCTCGGCATCGAAACGCTGGGCGGCGTCTTCACCCGTTTGATCGACCGCAACACCACGATCCCGACGAAGAAGTCGCAGACCTTCTCTACGGCCGAAGACAACCAGAACGCTGTCACCATCCGCGTCTTCCAGGGTGAGCGTGAGATGGCGGCTGACAATAAGATGCTCGGCCAGTTCGATCTGATGGGCATCCCGCCGGCCCCGCGCGGCATGCCGCAGATCGAGGTGACCTTCGACATCGACGCCAACGGCATCGTCAACGTGACGGCCAAGGACAAGGCGACGAACAAGGAGCACCAGATCCGTATTCAGGCTTCAGGCGGTCTGTCGGATGCCGACATCGATCGGATGGTGAAGGACGCCGAGGCCAATGCCGAGGCGGACAAGAAGCGTCGCGAGTTGGTCGAGGTGAAGAACCAGGGCGAAAGCCTGATCCACGCCACCGAGAAGTCGGTGAAGGAGTATGGCGACAAGGTCTCGGCCGATGACAAGGCTGCGATCGAGACCGCCATGACTGCTCTTCGTACGGCTCTCGAGGGTGACGACGTCGAGGTCATCAAGTCCCGCACTACGGATTTGATGCAGTCATCGATGAAGCTGGGCGAGGCTATGTACGCTGCGAGCAGCCAGGCGCCCGAAGGCGGGGCTGAGGGTAGCGAGGGTCACGAGGCGAAGAAGGACGACGTCATCGATGCCGACTTCCAGGAAGTCGATGACAAAGACCAGAAGAAGCGGGCATAACGCTCGTCTTAGAGAAGGAGGGGGACCGGAGCGATCCGGTCCCTCGTCATGTCTGGTGGGATGACGGTGTGGCCCTCCGTAGAGGCGGGCGCGCCGGGGGACGTTGAGGGCGGGTATGTCGAAGCGGGACTATTACGAGGTTCTGGGCGTCTCCAAGACTGCGACAGACGGCGAGATGAAGGTCGCCTTCCGCAAGCTCGCCATGGCCTACCACCCGGATCGCAACCCCGGGAACGCCGAGGCCGAACTCAAGTTCAAGGAAGTCAACGAAGCCTACCAGACGCTCACCGACGGGCAGAAGCGTGCGGCCTATGACCGTTTCGGCCATGCCGCATTCCAGCAGGGCGGAGCCGGCGGCCCGGGATTCGGGAACGAGTTCGGCGACTTCATGTCGGACATTTTCGACAATTTCTTCGGCGACGGCCGTGGTGCGGGCGGCGCTGGCGGTGCGCGCGGTGGTCGTGGTGGCTCGACACGCGAACGTGGTGCGGATTTGCGCTACAATCTCGAGATCTCCCTTGAGGATGCGTTCGCCGGTAAGACCGAGACGATCACGATGGCCACCGCCGTCACCTGTGAGGTCTGCTCCGGCAGCGGTGCGAAAGCCGGCTCCAAGCCCAAGCCGTGTCAGACTTGCGGCGGCTACGGTCGCGTGCGCGCGGCGCAAGGGTTTTTCGCCATCGAGCGTACGTGCCCGGCCTGTCACGGACGCGGTGAGATCATCGACAACCCGTGCGGCAATTGTTCCGGCGCAGGCCGTGTCACTCGGGAGCGCACGCTTTCCATCAACGTACCGGCCGGCGTCGATGACGGCCTGCGGATCCGTCTGGCCGGCGAGGGCGAGACCGGCCTGCGCGGTGGCCCTGCCGGCGACCTCTACGTCTTTCTCTCGATCAAGCCGCACACGTTCTTTCAGCGGGATGGTGCCGACTTGTTTTGCCGCGTCCCGATCTCGATGGTCACTGCTGCCCTGTCTGGGGAGATCACCGTGCCCGTAATCGACGGATCGCAGACCGAAGTCCGCATCCCGGCAGGCACGCAGACAGCCAAGCAGTTCCGGATCAAGGGCAAGGGCATGCCGGTTCTTCGGTCCCGCGATGTCGGCGATCTTTATATTCAGGTGTTCGTCGAGACGCCTCAGAACCTGTCGAAGCGTCAGCGTGAACTGCTTCAGGAGTTCACCAGCACGGCATCGGACGAGAACCACCCTGAAAGTGCGGGGTTTTTCTCCAAGGTCCGCGATTTCTTCGATGGGTTGAGCGGCGTTGCGCGGTCGTGACGCTCCGCGATCTCACAGGCGGCGGATCGAAACGGCCTGGCTCCCGTTGTGGCTGTGGCAGCGCTGCATCGTCGCCAGTAGCACAACGCGTTGCTCCCGCCCTATGCTGAGCTTCGACCTTGACGGGCACTGGCTTTCGTCGTCTAGCCTTAACTCCCCATGCGTGATCTGAGGACATTGGATCTTGCCTCCGCTCCATCGACCCAGTGCTAAAGCCTATGCCGCCACCGGATCGGTCCGTGAACGGCGGGAGCCGCTGGAAGATGAGGCGCGTTTCCTGCGATCTTGGTTCGAGCGGCCGCTTGTCACCGGCTCGGTAACGCCGTCGGGTAAGATGCTTGCCCGCATGATGGCGTCCTACGTCGACCCCCGCGTGCCCGGCCCCGTCATCGAGCTCGGTCCCGGTACCGGTCCCGTCACCGAGGCCCTGATACGTCGTGGCATCGAGCAGGAGCGGCTCGTCCTGGTCGAGTACAATCCGGATTTCTGCAAGCTGCTGCAGAAGCGCTTTCCACGCGCCACCATCCTGCGCGGTGACGCCTACAACATTCGCGAGACCATCGGCGACCTTCTCACCGAGAAGGCTGCGGCTACCGTTTCCAGCCTGCCTCTGTTCACCAAGCCTTTGGAACAGCGTCTCGATCTTCTGAACGCCACACATACGCTCATGCATGCGGGCTCGCCTTTCGTGCAGTTCACCTATGCGGTGGTGCCGCCGATCCCCGAGCGTTGCGATGCGGGTAGCTACACGGCCAGCCGGTCCAGCCGGGTTTGGCTCAACCTGCCGCCAGCGCGAGTCTGGGTCTACCGCCGTCCCTGAGGGACCGCCGCAGAACGTCGCCTGAAGACGTGGCTCATCCGCGGTTCAGCCCATCGCTCCTACCGTTCGATCACTGCGCCGGGATCGCCCCGGCGTCGCAATCGATGGAGACTGACATGGCGTTTCGCGCATTCGCACAGCGGACGAGGGGTTGGCTCGCAGCCGCAGCCCTCGCCCTCGGCGTCATCGGCATCGCGCCGGGTATCGTTCAGGCGGCACCGCTTGCTCCGGCCGTTGCCTTGGCCGAGCCGGCGCAGACGGGCATTGTCCCAGTCCAGTATGGCTGGGGCGGTCACCACCACCACCATCGCAGACACCATGGCTGGGGTGGACATCACCGCCATGGCTGGGGCGGTCACCGGGGGTACGGCTGGGGCGGTCATGGCCATCACGGATGGCGTCCGCGTCACCATGGCTGGGGTCACCACCACCATCATGGGCATCATGGGCATCGCCACGGCGGACATTACCGCTTCTAGTAGAAAGGCCCCGGCGGGTTCATCCGCCGGGGCCTCGCTCTTTGTTCTCCCATCGCGGCCGGTCGGATGGCGGATGGTTCGAGGGATCGATCTCACATCGGCTTTCCACCTTCGCAATCGGTCGGCAAAGCCAGTCGATCTCTGGAATGGACGCGCGCGGCGTCGTTTCACAGCGCGTGCCGGCTGCCGAGCTCTTCAGGCTATCCGCTCGATGATGGCCAGTCGCGGTAAAGGGGCGTTGGGTGTGATCCGGTAAGCAGCCCGCAAAGCTCTTTCGGCGGCATCGGCTTGGGTTTCGTTGCGGGCATGGACAATGCCGAGAAGGTCGGCGGCATCTCCGGGACGGGCCAGAGACGAAAGACCTACCGCCGGGTCGATGCCGTCCTGAGGCCTAGTGCGCCCGCCGCCCAGTGCGATGACGGCAAGCCCGATCTCGCGGGTCTCGATTTGCGAGACGACGCCCGTCGTGAGAGATCTCACCGCGCGGACCACCGGTGCGACGGGGCAATACCGGTCGGACTTTTCGATGAAATCGGCAGGGCCACCCAACGCGGAAACCATGCGCCCGAAGATCTCGGCGGCCCGTCCGGAATCGCGGGCGTCTTCGACCTTTCGGGACGCCTCGGCGATGTCCGTGGCCAGACCGCCGAGCAGCAGCATCTCGGCGCAGAGCGCCACGGTGACGGCATGGAACGCTGGTTCGCCGGAGCGACCGGTGAGGTAATCCACGGCATAGGCCACTTCGAGGGCGTTGCCCGCGGTGGAGGCAAGGGGCGCGTCCATATCGGTGATAAGCGCAACGGTCTTCAGGCCGGCACCGTTGGCGACGGCGACGATACTTTCGGCGAGAGCCCGTGCTTCATCGGTTCCCGCCATGAAGGCGCCGGAGCCGGTCTTCACATCCATCACGAGGCCGCCGAGACCGGCCGCGAGCTTCTTCGAGAGGATAGACGCCGTGATCAGGTCGAGGGATTCCACCGTGCCGGTCACATCGCGGATGGCGTAGAGTCGCCGGTCGGCCGGGGCGAGATCGGACGTCTGTCCGATGATGGCGCAACCGATGGAGCGGGTGACGCTGCGGAAACGGTCGAGACCGGGCGTGGCGTCGTAGCCGGGAATGCTCGCGAGCTTGTCGAGGGTGCCGCCGGTATGCCCGAGGCCCCGGCCGGAGATCATCGGCACGTAGCCACCGCAGGCGGCGACCATCGGGGCGAGAGCGAGACTCACCGTATCGCCGACGCCCCCGGTCGAGTGCTTGTCAAGGACAGGGCCTGGCAAGTCCCAATCGAGCACCGTGCCCGAATGGGTCATCGCCCGCGTCAGGGCCACGCGTTCGGGCAGCGACAGGCCGCGGAAGAACACCGCCATCGCGAAGGCGGCGGCCTGTCCTTCTGTCACCCGCCCGTCAGTGAGCCCTGAGATGAAGTCGGTAATTTCAGCATCCGTGAGTACGCGTCCGTCCCGCTTGGCCCGGATCAACTCCTGCGGCAGCATCAGGCGCGCTCCCCGAGTCTTTGGGTCAGCGTATCGTGCAGGCTGCTCGCCCCGATGCGGAAGGTCTTCGGTTCCACCCAGTCCGGTCCCATGATCCTGTCGGCTATGGCAAGATACAGGGCGGCATCGGCCACGGTCCGTAATCCGCCCGAGACCTTGAATCCGACAGGTCGCCCGCTGTCCCGGATGGCAGCGAGCATCGCTTCGGCGGCTTGCGGCGTTGCCAAGACGGCGCTTTTGCCCGTTGAGGTCTTGAGGAAATCCGCTCCCGCAGCGATGGCGAGTTGGCTTGCTTCGGTGATCTGCATGACGTCCGGCATCGCTCCGGATTCGAGGATCACCTTGAGGATCGCGCGACCGGAGACCTCGCGCACGGCGGCGATCATGTCAGTTGGCGTCCGCGCGTCGCCAGCAAGGAACGCCCGATAGGGTAGGACGATGTCGATTTCATGCGCTCCGTCATGCAGCGCCTCGGCGGTATCTTCCGCAGCGCGCTCGATATCCGTGCCGCCTGCGGGAAAGTTGATCACCGTGGCGATGCGGACGGGCGTACCGGCCAGCAACGCGACGCAGCGCCCGATATGCTGGGGCCAGACGCAAACCGCGGCGACGCAGCTCGCTCGGGCCTTTCCGCAGAGCGTCGCAATAGCCTGATCAGAGCAGGAATCGCCGAGATCGGTGAGATCGAGCAGAGGAAGGGCGCGCCGGGCAATGGCGGAGTCCAAATGATGGGGATCGACGATCATGCTCCTTTCCTACAGCCGTGCGACGAACCCGTCGATGAGACGGGCGAGATCGAAAGCAGCGGCGGCCGCCGCGCGCTTGGTCTCGTCGTGATGCGGATCGCCGTCTCCGATTCCGGCGGCGAAGTTCGTGACGACGGAGATCGCCGCGACCTTCAAACCGAAGAACCGGGCGAGGATCGCCTCCGGCACTGTCGACATGCCCACGAGGTCGGCGCCGAGGCGCCCCGCCATGCGGATCTCGGCCGGGGTCTCGAAGCTGGGGCCCGAGAACCATGCATAGACACCCTCGTGCAATGGGATCCCGCAATCCTGCGCCGCTTCGTGGAGGGTCTTGCGGGCCGCTGCATCGTAGGCGCCGACCATGGGGATGAAGCGGTCATCGCCCGTCTCGCCGATCAGAGGATTGAGGCCAGACAGATTGATGTGGTCGCTGAGGGCCACGAGGCTGCCTGGCCCCGCCTGCGCCACCAGCGATCCGGCCGCGTTGGTGAGGAGAAGGAGCGGGACTCCGAGCGCCTTGGCGACGCCCAGCGGCACCTTCATGACGGCGGCGTCGCCGGTCTCGTAGGCATGGCTCCGCCCTTCGAAGACCAGCACGCGGCGCCCGGAGAGGCGCCCAGCATGGAGGGTGCCGCCGTGACCCGTCACGCCGGGAGAGGGAAAGCCTGGAATCTCCGAATAGGCGAGGGAGAGGCGGTCTTCGAGCTTTCCGGCGACGAGTCCGAGGGCCGTGCCGGTGACGATGGCGGCATCGTAGGGCCCGCCGAAACCGTGGCTCAGGACGGTGTCGGCTGCGAGCGAGATGGCTGCGTCAGGCATCGGCGAGCATATTCTTGCGGTGCAGATTGTCTGGGCCGAAGGAATCCGGCAGCAGCGCCTCCAGGGTGAAGCTCTGGCGGATGCCCTCCGGACCGGCGATGTGGATCGGCGTTCCGGGTGCGGCGAACTCCCTGATCCGCTGGCGGCAGGCGCCGCATGGCGTCACCAGATTCGGGCCGTTTCCGATGATGAGAATGGCGGTTATGGCGCGTCCGCCGCCGGCGATCATGGCCGCGATGGCGCCTGCTTCGGCGCAGGTGCCGACGGGGTAGGCGGCGTTCTCGACGTTGCAGCCGGCATGCAGGCGGCCGTGCTCGTCCCTCAGGGCGGCGCCGACGGGGAAGTCGGAATAAGGCGCGTAGGCCAGGGACTTAGCAGCCGCGGCCGCCTCGAACAGAGCCGCGAGGTCCGCGCCGATCGTGTCCGTCATCGTATCGGATCCGGTGGGAGGGTTCACGTCCCGTTAGAACAGGAACGCCACCCCCCTGTCGAGCGCCATCGGACCCCCTGTTCGAGCGCCATCGGACGCCCTTTCGAGCGTTATCGAACATCATCGACATGGCGCCGCCACGATCCTAGAACGCTCCTTCGATGGTCTCAGTTGGGAAGCGGGCGAGACATGCTGGGTCGGTTCGAACGCAAGGCCTCCGGCGAGGCGACGGTGGAGTATGGCGACGGCACCATGCGCATCGTGAAGCCAGGCAGCTTCGTGCGCTGCGCGGTGACCGGCGAGCCGATCGCCCTCGACAGCCTTCGCTACTGGAGCGCCGAACTGCAGGAGGCCTACATCACGCCCGAGGCGGTGATGAAGCGTCTGGCCGAGCTGGGACGGTCGCCGGGCTGAACGCCTCGCCCGCGCGGCGCAGCTGGGCGAGGACGCTCCCCTCGTCGTCAAACAGAAGGGTGACGCCCAGTGCCGTCACCCTCGCGGCGAAATCCGCCGGCAGGCGCACCATGTCCTTCTCCGTCGTCACCAGCATCGCGCCCAGGGCATCGGCCCATGCCGCGAGGCCGGCCAGATCCGCGGCACGATAGGGATGGTGATCCGGAAAGGTCCGGGTCTCGATGACGCTCGCTCCGGCTTGGGCCAGGGTCTCGAAGAACTTTCGCGGTCGACCGATCCCGGCGAAAGCGAGCACGGGCTTTCCCGCGACGACTGTCGGCGCGGTCGGAACCAGCCTCGCCCGATGGAACGGCAGCCCCCGCGACGCCGCCTCCACCGCCAATGCCTCGCCCTGGGCGCCTTCGCCGATGACGACGAGGCCGTGGACATGGCGCCATTGCCGCGCGAGCGGTGCCCGCAAAGGGCCGGCCGGGAAGGCCAGGCCGTTGCCGATGCCGCTACCCGCATCGACCACCGCGAGGGACAGGTCCTTGGTGAGGCTCGGATTCTGGAGCCCGTCATCCATCACCACCACATCGGCACCGAGAGCCCGGCAGAGCCTCGCCCCTTCGGGCCGGTCGCGGGAGAGGATCGTGCGGGCGCCACGTGCGAGGAGAAGCGGCTCGTCGCCCACGTCCAGGGAGGTGTGCCGGCTCGGATCCACCGTCACCGGGCCGGCGAGGCGCCCGCCATAGCCACGGGTCAGGAAGGCGGGCTCCGCCCCGGTCCCCCTCAGCAAGGCCGCCACAGCGAGAGCCGTGGGGGTCTTGCCCGCCCCGCCCAGGGTGAAGTTGCCGATGCAGATGACGGGGCATGCTGCCCGCTCGCCAGCGCGGTCCATGCGGGCGGCGACGCGCGAGCCATAGAAATGCCCAAGGGGTGCCAGGAACCGGCCGAGGGGATGACCGGGGGCATCCCAGAAGGCCGGGGGCCGCATCAGGAGCCGGCCATGGCCGCGAGCTTCATCTGGGCGATGAAGGGATCGAGAATCGCGAGGGTTCGCTCCACCGCCCCTTCGAACGGCCGCAGGGCGGCGTTGCCGGCCTCCGCCATGGCGCGGGATCGGGGCGTGTCGTGGAGGAGGTCGCCCACGGCGGCCGCCAGCTCCCCGGCATCCGCCACCATCATCGCCCCACCGGCCTCGTCGAGGGCGCGATAGACCTGGGCGAAGTTCTGGACGTTCGGCCCGTGCAGGATCGCCGCGTGGAGGCGGGTCGGCTCGATCGGGTTCTGGCCACCACGCCGCGTCATCGAGCCACCGAGGAACACCAGAGGTGCGAGGCGATAGAACAGGCCCAGTTCCCCGAGCGTATCGGCGACGTAGAGATCGACGCCGCCATGGGGGCGGCCGCCACGCGAGCGCAGGGCGCTCCGCAGGCCGACGGCGGCGGCGCATTCCGCGACCTCCCCGCCACGGTGGGGATGGCGCGGCACGACGATGGTCAGGAGGTTCGGCAGTCGTGTCCTGAGGGTCGCGTGGGCCTCGGCCACCATGGCATCCTCGCCCGGATGGGTGCTGGCCGCGACCCAGACCGGCCGGTCGCCGACGACGTCGCGCAGATAGGCGAGCTGCTGCTCGTCCGCCGGGGGCACGGCCGAATCGTATTTCAGGTTTCCGGCGACGCTCACGCGGGGCGCGCCGAGCCTTTCGAAGCGCTCGGCATCGTCCTTGGTCTGTGCGAGGCAGATGGCGATGCGCGAGAGCAGGGCTTCCGCCGTGCGCGGCGAGCGCGCCCAGCCCTTGAACGAGCGTTCCGACATCCGGCCGTTGACGAGGAGGAGGGGGATGCCGCGCTGGTGCAGGGCGATGACCGTGTTCGGCCAGATCTCGGATTCCGCCACCAGCGCCAGATCCGGCTGCCAATGCTCGATGAAGCGCTCGATCCAGCGCGGCGCGTCGAGGGGCATGTATTGATGCACCGCGCCCGCCGGCAGGCGCCGGCCGATCAGTTCGGCGGCACTGCGGGTTCCCGTGGTGACGAGGACGCTGAAACCCCGGGCGATCATGCCGTCGATCAATCCGACGAGGGAGAGCACCTCGCCGACGCTGGCGCCGTGCATCCAGGCCAGGGGCCCGACGGGGCGGGCTCGTCCGGGAAGGCCACGTCGCTCGGACAGGCGGCCGGGGTCTTCCTTGCCCTTGCGCGAGCGCCAGGCCAGCAGGCCGGCCACCGCCGGCTCACCCACATAGAGCCCGTATCGATAGGCCTGGAGGGCGATGGTGAGGGGAGGCGTCTTCACGCAAACGGCCCGAGGGCGAGGGAACCGGCCACCGGATCGACGACCCGGTCGAGGCGACCGACGAGGGTGTAGGCCCGGTCGTGGACCCGGTTCATTTCGTTCTCCAGCCGCTGGCGCAAACGCTCCAGTTCCTCCGGTTCGACGTCGCGCGGGACGAGGACCGGCTCCCCGAAGACCATGGCGCCCCTGCCGAAGGGCAGCCCGAAACAGGCCTTGTCCCAGCTGTCGAAGCGCAGGTGCCGGCTCGTTACCACCGCGACGGGAATGATCGGCCGGCCGGAGAAGCGTGCCAGGGTGAGGATGCCGACGTCGCATCGGCGCGACACCTTGGGCACATCGGCGCTGAAGGCGACGCTCTCGCCGTCCTTCAGGGCGCGGATCATGGCACGCAGGCCTTCCGCCCCACCCTTCGCCCGAATGTCCCGCACGGCGCGGCCACGGGCTCCGGAGGCCCGGATGACGCGAACCCCCATCCGGGTGAGGGCGATGGTATTGATGTTGCCGTCCGCCGAGCGCGAAATGATCGTGGCGATCCGGTCCTGCGGCCGGCGCATGAACGAAATCATCGTATGCTGGCCGTGCCACATCCCGGCGATGAACGGCAACAGCCCGTCGAGCCACCGGTGTGGCTCGGTCGGCTCCACCGTGAAGCGGTTCGTGGCGCGCACGAGGCGCAGGTAGTGATAGGCGGCAAAGCCGAGGCTTTTCTGAACCGGTGGAGACCGGCCGATGCGTTTGAGAAGGCTCATTCACTCGGTTCCACGGGCCGCCGGATCGGCCATCCGTCCAGTCGGTGCCCGAGACGTCCACGCCCGGTTGCGCCGCCGGCGCATCCGTCGAACGTCGCCCGCTCGGGAGCCATACCGGTCCCGCAGGGTCTAACGCCGTTCGAATTGCCCGCGCAACCATGCCGGGACCGCTTCACCCCGTCCTTCCCCGCCGCTCGATCTTCACATGCGTGAGAGCGTCGCGGCGGGAGCGACGCCGCTTCAAGCCGAGCGCGTCCCTCTCCCCCTTATGGGCGGAGGTCAGGAGTGCGGGTGGTTTGGCCAGCCTCCGCACGTCGAGGGTCGCCCGACCACCCCCACCTCCAACTCCTCCCCACAAGCTCGACGGATCTCGGGCAGGCCCGAGATCCGCTGGGCAGGAGGGCAGGGCGGCGCATTCCGCGAGATGCGTGACTATCTGGGGAACGACGCTGTGGGTGTCGAAACCTGTATGATCGTTCCCCCGGATCAGATGGCGTCGGCCCGAAATCGAAGCGCCGGCCGAAAAGGGGCGAGGCTTGACGCGGTAGCCGGGAGTGACGAAGGCGGGCGCCTGTTTCGAAACGGAGACCGATGTTCCGCCTCGCTCACCTCACCGATCCGCATGTCGGCCCCATCGCCCGTCCGCGCCTGCGCCAGCTTCTGAGCAAGCGGGCCACCGGCTACGTGAACTGGCGGCGCGGGCGCAGCCGCCACCACGACATGGAGATTCTCGCCGCGCTGGTGGCCGATCTGCGGACGCAGCCCCACGATCACGTCGCCTGCACGGGGGACCTGTGCAACATCGGCCTGCCGAGCGAGTGGGCGACGGCCAGGGACTTTCTCCAAGCGCTCGGCACCCCGGACACGGTGAGTTTCGTTCCGGGCAATCACGACGCCTATGTGCGTGGCTCGCTCGAGGGGCTGTTGAAGGCCTGCGGTGCCTGGACCTCGGGCGACGACGGCACCGACGGGGCGTTTCCGTATCTCAGGCGGCGCGGTCCGCTCGCCCTCATCGGAGTGTCGTCGGCCATTCCGACCAAACCCTTCGTCGCGAGCGGCCGGCTCGGCCCCCCTCAGATCGAGACCGTCGAGGCCATTTTGACACGCTTGGGCCGCGAGCCCGAACCGCCGTTTCGCGTGGTCATGATCCATCATCCGCCCCAGCCCGGGGGCGCCTCGCCGGGGCGCGAATTGAAGGATGCGGAGACGTTCACCGCGATGATCGGACGTGCCGGCGCGGACCTGATCCTGCACGGGCACAACCATGTGGGAAGCATCGGTTTCGTCCGCGGGCCGGACGGCACCGGCGTCCCCGTGGTCGGCGCTCCCTCGGCCTCGGCGGTGTCGCATGGCGGCGCGTTGCACCGTCGTGCGAGCTATCATGTCTATGCGGTGACCAGAGCGGACGACCGCTATGTCATCGAGGCCAAGGAACGCGGCCTGACGGAGGCCGGGACGATCGCCGACCTCCGGGTGTTGAAGCTGACGCGGCGATGATCGCTCATCCGCCGGCTGCGCCGGATCAGGCCGTCAATGCCACGAGGGGGCGTTGCGCCTGACGGGTGATGCTGGCTTGATACAGCTCGGCCTGGAGCCGGGTGAGGCCGCTCACGAGGGCCGTCGGCCCGCGATAGACCGTATAGGTGCCGTCATGGGTCGGTTTGACGTGAATCGTCTGGGACATGGCGTGTCTCCCGGCCTCAACGAATCGGTCGATTCGTTCTTTCGGAGTAGGCAGTGTTAATCGGGCGTTCATGAGTCGCAAGGCCGGCGAACGCCTATCCCGGCGATATTCGTCATTGCGCCGCACTTTGACGATGTGGGACGCCGGGCGGCCCGCGGCGTGAAACCTGCGTGCGTTCAACGGGTAACCGACGGGCGAGTGCAGTGCACAACGATCCGCGAGCGTTGTCGTCGCGATCAGCCTCGGGCGGGTCGGCGGGGCTCTTTCGGATGAGGAGCCATGCCGGGATGCGCAGCTCCGATGTCGACGGGGAGGGCACCCCGAGTGTCCGCCGAAGGATCGGCGACTTTCAGGACGTAGAAGCGCCTCGTCACGCCATCCGGCCGAAAGATGGGGTCTGCGACGGAGAGCCGAGGACGGCGTTCATGGCGTGACCGGAGCGACCGGGGCGGACCCCGAGGGCGGGCCACGAACGATCGCCCGAGCGACCGGGGAGGCTCCTCGAACTCGACGCCTTGCGCGGGATCGCCGCAATCCTCGTCGTCGTCTTCCACACCCCCCCAGAACATGCCCCAGACGCCGGCATCCCACCCTTGTGTCATGGGATCCCCCACGAAGACGAGGCGGTGCGTGCTGAGATCCTGTCCGCTGAGCCGCGCGGAGCGCTACGCTCGCGCAGTTCGGGCACCGCCAGCGCTCGAGGCCTTGCCTCCTGCGGCATCGGCTGACGTGCCGGAAGCGCCGGACAACGCGATCACCTGTTTTGCAGCGCAGAAAGGGCGAGACCGAAGAGTGTAGAGAGCAGGGTTCTGTGTATCGCTGGCCTCGAGCCGATCCGGGGGAGGGGCGAGGCCGTGTCGTCAGGACGACTGACTTACAAGAACCGCTGGCGCTCCCAAGGGGAATCGAACCCCTGTTTTCGCCGTGAGAGGGCGACGTCCTAGACCGCTAGACGATGGGAGCTTTCCGGCCGGTTGGCGATCGTATAGCGACGGTCGGGCGGGGGAGCAAGAGCTGCCGCGCGCTTAAATGTCATCGGCATCGAAAGAGATCACATCGTGCAAGAACCGCAGGACCGCCGCGTCGTCCTCGACCTGGACGCGCAGGCGGAGCGCATCGACAGGGCGCTCGCCCGCGCGCTGCCGGACGTGTCGCGCTCGCGGCTGCAGGACCTGATCCGCACCGGCCAGGTGAGCAAGGACGGAATCGTCGTCCTCGACCTGTCGCTGAAGGTCGGCGCGGGCGCCGTCCTCGACGTGACCATTCCCGCGCCGGTGGACGCGACGCCGGTGGCGGAGACCCTCGATCTCGTCATCGTGCACGAGGACGACGACCTGATCGTCATCGACAAGCCGGCGGGGCTGGTGGTCCACCCGGCCCCCGGCCACGATGCCGGAACCCTGGTGAACGGCCTCATCGCCCATTGCGGGGAAAGCCTGTCGGGCATCGGCGGCGTGCGCAGACCCGGGATCGTGCATCGGCTCGACAAGGACACGAGCGGTCTCCTCGTCGTCGCCAAGAATGATCTCGCCCACAAGGGGCTCACGGCGCAGTTCGCCGACCATGGCCGCAACGGACCCCTGGAGCGCGCCTATCTCGCCCTGACCTGGGGAGCGCCGGAGCCCCGGCTGGGCACGATCGACGTCGAACTCGGACGCAGCCAGCGCAATCGCGAGAAGATCGCCATCATGCGCCCGGGCGAGGGGCGCACGGCGATCACGCATTACGTCGTCGAGGAGATCCTGGATGCGGGAACCGAAGTCGCCCTTGTCCGGTGCCGGCTCGAGACCGGGCGAACCCACCAGATCCGCGTCCATCTGAGCCATCGCGGCCATCCGCTTCTCGGCGATGCTGTCTATGGCAACGCCTTCAAGACCAAGGCCGCGCGGCTCGGGTCGGCGGCGCGGGCCGGGCTGGAAACCTTGGGCCGGCAGGCCCTCCATGCCGCCATTCTCGGGTTCGAACATCCCCGCACCGGCGAGGTCCTGCGCTTCGAGAGCCCGATCCCGCCGGACATGTCCGCCCTCATCGCCGCGTTGAGGGCGAACGACCGATCCTGACGAAGCGGGTGGCGCCCGGGTGCGGACCCGTGGCCGGCCGGGGGAACCCTCGACCACCGGTCCTGTTGCAGAGGTGTCGCTGTCAAGGGTCGCCGGCAAACAGGTGTGCCGGCGCACCCCGGGGCGCGGCCTTTCGTGTCACCTTCGGGCGATCGGCTCGCTGGCGCGTTGATGGCGATGGTCGAGTCACGGACCGCTACCGCACCGTTTCCTTTCCGAGTAGTGTCGGGGAGTGGGACGGTCGGCTCGAAGAGCGGCGGTTCGTTTCTGGTCTGCCCGTTCGGGGGACCTTGCAAGGAGAGATGACTATGGCAGGCGCACTACCCGTGCTCGCCACCGAGGGTGGCCTTTCGCGCTACCTCGATGAAATCCGCAAGTTTCCGATGCTCGAGCCGAACGAGGAGTTCACGCTGGCCAAGAGCTGGCGTGAACAGGGCGACCGCGATGCGGCGCACCGCCTCGTCACCTCGCATCTTCGGCTCGTGGCGAAGATCGCCATGGGCTACCGTGGCTATGGCCTGCCGATCGGCGAGGTCGTGTCCGAGGGCAACGTGGGCCTGATGCAGGCCGTCAAGCGCTTCGAGCCGGACAAGGGCTTCCGCCTTGCCACCTACGCCATGTGGTGGATCAAGGCCGCGATCCAGGAATACATCCTGCGCTCGTGGTCGCTGGTGAAGATGGGCACCACGGCGAACCAGAAGAAGCTGTTCTTCAATCTCCGGAAGGCCAAGGGCAAGATTTCCGCCCTGGACGAGGGTGATCTCAAGCCGGATCAGGTGGCTCAGATCGCCGTCAAGCTCGGCGTGCCCGAGCAGGACGTGATCGACATGAACCGCCGCCTCTCGGGCGACACCTCCCTCAACGCTCCGTTGCGTGAGGAAGGGGAGGGCGAGTGGCAGGATTGGCTGGTGGACAACAGCCCGAGCCAGGAGGCCGTGCTCGCCCGCGAAGAGGAGGGCCAGAACCGTCTGACCGCCCTGCGCGACGCATTGTCGGTCCTCAATCCGCGCGAGCGCCGCATCTTCGAGGCGCGCCGTCTCGCCGATGACCCGATCACCCTCGAAGACCTGTCGGGTGAATTCGGGGTGTCACGCGAGCGCGTCCGCCAGATCGAGGTCCGGGCGTTCGAGAAGATTCAGGAAGCGGTCAAGCGAAACCTCGCCACTCGCGAGGCGCCACGGGCCGCCGCCCACGCCTGATCTAGGGCCTCGGTGAGCCTGACTCAGCGAGGCCAACCCGTGCGACCGCGCGGCGGTGGTCGTCCGCCGGACCTCACCGATCCAGACCTGCGGGTCAGGGCGGTGAAAGGTGGACGAGACGCTGCAACGGGGGGCGATGACGAAAAAGCCGGTTCCGCTGCTGCGGGACCGGCTTTCTTTGTGTCGCCCCTATCGACGCCATTGCTCGAAGGCGGAGCGGATGACCTGATTGCCCGATGAACCCTTCTCGAAGGTCAGCACGCCGCGAGGCCCGGCGGCGAACTTCATCGGCAGGTCGAACCAGTTGCGGTGCTCCAGAAGGTCGGTGTTGCGGTCCACGTCGGCCTGCAGCGACGACAGGCCGATCAGGAACAGGTTCTCCTTCACGCGCACCGGCAGGCCCGAGACCGGCGAGCCCCGGCCGCTCTCTTCTTCCTTCGCACTCAGCAGGCCGACATCCTGGACGGAATGCGTATCCCCGGCCGGACTCGTCGTGGTGAAGGCCAGTTCGATGGTGTGGGAGGCGGGGAAGGTGGCGTCGAGGTTCCGCCGGATGGTCATGACCAGAGACAGGCCGGCCTCGGCGAAGGTCACACGCCCCCGGATGACGGTTTCCAGCGGCTGGCCCTGCTCACCGTTCATCGCCTCCAGGCGCCATACGACCATGCCCTGGAAGGTGATTGGCTGGGCGTTTCCGCCCGCCGTGTTTTCCTCGAAGAGAACGGCGCGCTGCGCGACGGCCACGTCGGGCTGGGCCGGCGGTTTGGTCGGATCGGCCGGCGTCGTGGCTGGCGGCCGGGCGAGCGTCTGGCGGGCGGAGGGGTCGCGTCGTTCCGTGGAGGCGGGAGCATCCCCCCCGATCCGGTCGGCATACTTCGCGGCACCGGACTCGGAAGTCTCTTCCTGAGCCTCGGTAGTGCCGGGCTGCAGGTCCGAGGGCTTGTCGCGCAGCATGAAGGCTGCCACCGCGATCAGCCCGACGACGATGAGCAGGACGCTTCCCACGAAGACGTTGCGGATCAGACGAGGGCGGCCCTTGCGCGGGGCGACGACGTCGATGCGTGGGCGATTGCGCGCATGGCCGCCATCCGCCGCTGCGGGCATCGTTGCGCCTTCGGCGACCGGCGGCTCGGGCGTCGGCTCGCCGGCCGGTTCCGGCTGGATCCCTTCGCTCGCGGTCTCATCGTTCGATGCCTTCCGCGCGGCTTCCCGGGCGGCCTTCCTCTCGGCAACCCTGTCCACTGATTTCGCCTTGCGCAAGGCGGTCTACGACCGGGCACGCGGCGCCCTGATCGGGCAACTCCGCTCGCTCGAACCGCCCCTGTCCGAAGCCGATATCGACCTCGAGAGCAAGGCCCTCGAAACCGCGATCAGTC
>NZ_VRVC01000042.1:0-35437 GCF_008040005.1 Methylobacterium sp. WL19 | reverse complement strand
CTCCGACGCTGGACAGGCCGATGCCGACGCCGACCATGTTGAGGACGACCTGGGTCACCAGGGCGGTGACCGCGCCGGCGAAGATCGCGCCCCAGGACACCTGGTTCAGCAGGACGGTGCGGGTATCGGCCGAGGCCGTGATGGATGAAGTCGCGAGAAGGGGGGAAGTGGACACGATACTGATACTCCGGGTCGTCGGTCGTCCGAGAAGGTCGGTCGTTCGAGGGGGGCGTCGGCTGGTGGAACTCAGGGGGCCGACCGCGCAGTTCCGGCACGGTCGGACCGATCGATCGCGGCTTTGCGGATCAGTCGCGCCGGTGGATGAGCAGGCCGATTCCGTAGCCGAGGAGGCCTGCCACGAGCAGGGCGGCCACCGGATGCTCTGCGATCCGGTCGGTGGCCTCGCGTCCGCCCTGGCGCAGGTACCGGCCACCGTTCTCGTAGGCGTCCTCGGCCCGGTCGTAGGCCTCGCGGCCGGCACCGCGGACGGAGCGCTCGGCGCGGTCGTAGGTATCGGCGGCCGCTCCCTGGGCGCGGCGCGCGCGGTCCTCGACGTCGTCCGACCCGATCAGACTGCCGACCGTGTCGCGAACCCTGCCGCCGATGTCGCGGGCGGTGTCGGCGACGTGCTCGGCCGCGTCGCGGACGGAGTCCTTGGCCTGTCCGTAAAGGTTCTCGGCGGCGCCCTGCGCTTCGCGCGCACGGCCCTCTGCCGAATCCCGCTTCGAACCGGTGAGGTCGCCCACCGTGCCCTGCACCTTGCCGCCGAGCTCCTTGGCGGCGCCTGTGATGCGATCCGCATCGACCATGATGTCTCTCCTGATGTTGTCGCGCCGATATTCTTGTCGCGAACGGTGTTCGTGAGGTGCGACGTGTCGCCCGAGCTACGACTTGGGGGTGGTCTTTGGTTTCACGTCGGGCGTCGGTGATTTCTGCTGAGACCTACCCTCGGCTTCGACTTTGGGGTCGCCGACCAACTTTCCGATGGCCTCCTTCACCGAGCCCTTGAGCTTGTCGGAAGTGTCGGTCGTCTTTTGCGCGCTCACGGGGTGCTCCAATGCCTCATCGATTGACACCGTCCCTCAAGTGGCCCGCCGGTTCCGGGCGGCAATGATGCAGATATACTGGTTATGAGGTTTTTATTTGCTGGTTTCGGATAGCGGGAACCCGTTGTCGCGGCCCCAGACGATGGCCTCGGAGCGCTTGTGCACGTCGAGTTTCCGGTAAAGCGACGCCGAGTGGTTGCGCACCGTGTTCCTGGACAGGTTGAGACGCCTGGCGATGGCATCGTCCCCGAGCCCCCGGCAGACGAGGTCGAGGATCTGCCGCTCGCGGACCGTGAGGTTCGGGACGATGCCGTCCTCGTGCTCGCTCGCCGGCCGGCGCAGGTTGGCGAGCTTCTCGATCAGCCCGCGGCTGAACCACGAGGTGTCGGCCATCACCGCCTCGATGGCCTCGGACAGTTCGCGCTCCGTGCGCTTGCGCTCGGTGATGTCCTGGAGGACCATGAGGGCGAACGTCCGGTCGCCGATCTCGACGCGCTCGGCCGATACCAGGCAGTCGACATCGGTGCCGTCCTCGTGGCGCAGGCATACTTCCAGGCCGAGCACGTGACCGGTGCGCGCCACCGCCGTCTCGAACCTGATCCGTGCGACATCGTGGACCCAGAGCCGGAGATCGGCCGGCGAGCGCCCGGACACCGTGTCGGCGCCATAGCCGAAGACCCGGGTGAAGGCCTCGTTCGCACCGGTGATGGAGAAGTCTTCGACGCGCGCCAGCAGGGTCGGGACCGGGGCCATGTGGAACGCCTTGGCGAAGCGCTCCTCGCTCCGGCGCAGGGCCGTCTCCGCCTTCCTTCGCAGGTCCAGGTCGGCGAAGGTGAACAGCATGCAGGGCTCTTGGCCCCATTCGATGGGTTGGCCGGCGACGATGACGTAGCGCGATCCGCCATCCGGCAAATCGAGGCAGGCTTCCATCTGCGGGATGGTGCCCCCGCTGTTCAGGCGTGAGATCGCCAGGTCCCGGCTACGGGCTCCGGCCAGCACGTCGACCTCGTAGACGCTGTGGCCGATCACGGCGTCGCGGGTGTAGCCGGTCATCTCCAGGAAGCCGTCGTTCGCCTTGACGTGGCGCAGGTCCGAGAGCCGGCAGATCACGGCCGGCGCGGGGTTGGCGTCGAAGGTGGCCTCGAACCGTTCCTCGGCCTCGAACTGCCCCGATACGTCCTTCAGGATGAGGGCGAGGCAGCTCGGGTTGCCGTCGCGGTCCGTGGCCACGAGGCTGCGCAGCGAATGGACGAAGTCGACATCGGGCTGGTCGGTCCGCGTCACCTCGACGATGACGTCGTGGAAGCGCTCGCCCGAGACGACCCGTTCCATCGGATACTGGTTCGGGGTGTGGTCGTTGCGGTAGCGCAGGGCGAAACGTTCGCGGTAGGCGTCCACCGTCCCGCCGAGCTCCCCGACGGTCTCGGCCCCGTGCATCGCGAGCGCGGCCTCGTTGGCGTAGGCGATGGTCTGGTCGGGCTCGACCAGGATCACGCCCTCGCTGAGGCCGGCGACGATCTGCCGAAGCTCATGCCTGTCGACGCCGAGTGTCACCTGCGACCGCCTTCCTGACTGCTGGGATGGAACCGAGCCGTAACAGGGGACGACCAGCGACGGTTCCGGATCGCGCAAGATATTATCTGGTATATCTGTATCATTGACGTGAACGCGAGCGATCAGCCACAACCAGACACGCATATTCCACCGTAGAGGGGCGGACACACCCGGTCGTTGTCCGGAAAAAGGACGAATCCTCCCTATGCATGTCAGTATAATCTCCGAAGAACCTTCGCCGAGCGAGGGATTGCCTCGTCATGTCCAGGACCAGATCGGACGGCGACTGGACGAACTCATTCCCAGCGCAAGCGCGGTCGACACCGATACGCGCCTCGGCCGGGTCCTGCTTCGACTGAGGGCCGCCCTGCTCGACGCGGAGGCGGAACGCCAGATCACCAAGGCGTTCGGCGACGACCTCATCGCCCTCGTGCCGCGCCTACGCCGCTTCGCCCTCCTTCGTACCGGCAACACCGCGGAGGCCGACGACATGGTGCAGGCGACCTTGATGCGGGCCTGGGAACACCGGTCCCGCTTCAAGGACGGCACCAACCTCGTCGCGTGGTTGTTCACGATCCTGCGCAACACCCACCTGAACCAGCGCAAGCGCCTGCGCCGCGAGATCGAGGACGTCGACGGGGCCATCGCGGGGGCCTTGTCCTCGCCCCCCGACCAGGAGCACCGGGTCGCGCTCGTCGCGTTGCAGGGCGCCCTGGACGCCCTCCCCGCGGAGCAGCGCGAGACCTTGCTGCTGGTGACGGTGGACGGGCTCCGGCACGAGGAAGCGGCCGCCATCCTCGGCTGTCCGGTCGGTACCGTGAAGAGCCGGGTGAGCCGGGCGCGCGAGCACCTCGCGACGGCTCTGGGCCTGTCGTGACGGCGCAGGTGCCCGCCGCCGAGGAGAAGAACGCCGCGCCCTACCGGCGCGAGGCGTCTTTCCATGGCCCGCCCGGCGGGTTTCGCAGAACCCGGGGCACGTCTGCGAAACCCGCGTCGAGTTGGCCGTCCGGCGGGTGGAGGAGCGGCGAGGCGTGGCCGGTCCCGGCATGCAAGGTCCGGCTGGTGAGGGGCAGCGCCAGGCGGAAATGCAGGCCGTCGGGCGCGAAGGTGAGGCTCGTCGCGGCCTTCAGGTTGTAGGCCAGCATCTCTTCCAGCACGACCGTGCCGAATCCCCTGCGACGAGGCTCGTCCTCGTTCAGGGGCACGCCACGCTCCAGCCAGTCGAAGACGAGGTGGGGGGCGCCCTCCCGTTCCTCGATCCGCCAGATCACCGTGAGGCGGCCCGTCGGCGTGGCCAGGGCTCCGAACTTGAGGGCGTTCGTCGAGAGTTCGTGCAGGGCGAGGGCGAGGGGCTCGGCCGCGCGCAGATGCAGCCTCAGATCCGGTCCGTCCACACACGTGCGCCCATCCTGGTAGGCGAGCGCGCTCGTGAGCTCGTCGGTGACGAGGCGGTCGAGATCGACCCCGGCCGTGGGGTTCTGGATGATGACGTTCTGCACCCGTGCCAAGGCGGCCAGCCGCCCGTCGAGATGCGCGGTGTAGTCCTCCAGGCTCTCGCTGAATTCCGCCGAGCGCCGGGCGATCAGCCGCATCGTCGCCAGGGTGTTGCGCACCCGGTGCTGCAGCTCGGCCAGCAGCGCCACCCGTTCCTCGGCGCCCGTCGGGTCTGATCCCATCGTCATCGCAGTTCCACGGGGTGCTTGAGGGGAAACCGGTTCGGCATCACACCGATCCGTCGGCATCGAAGTGACGACCTTCGCGGTCGATGTGCAGGTAGTTCGGGTTGAACAGCGATGCCCTCTGCAGGGCATCGAAGTCGGGAATGGTCAGGCGTCCGCCCTTGAGCACGATCAGGCCGGCACGCCGCAAGTCCTGGAGCGTGCGGTTGATGTGCACGTTCGAGAGACCCAGGGCATCCGCCAGTTCCACCTGGGTCAGGGGGAGCTCATAGCTGGGGCCATCCGTCAGACCGACCCCGCGCAGACGCAGGAACAGTTCGCAGAAAAGGTGGCCGAGGCGCTCCAGGGCGGTGCGCTGGCCGAGGTTGACGGTCCATTCGCGCTGAACCGCCACCGTCACCAGGGTGTTCCACCACAGCGCCTTCGTCACCCGCACATTGTCGTTGGCCACCTGCTCCAGCGCGGCGCGCGAGATCTCGGCCAGTCTGACGGGGGTGAGGGCCACGATGGAATGGTCCATCTCGCGCAGGAGGTAGACGTGGCTGTCGCAGAGGTCGCCGGGCACGAAGAGGGAGATGATCTGGCGCCGGCCATCGTCGAGATGCTTGTAGCGGCACGCCCATCCGTCCAGGATCAGGTTGACGTGATGAGGATCGTCACCCTCGCTGATGATGTCGGCGTGCTTCGCAATGGTCCGCCTTTTGCAGACCGCGTTCTCCAAGGCCTGCCGGTCGTCGCAGGAGAGCTTCGTGAACTGCTCAAGCTTGCGGATGAAGTAGTGCGGCATTCTTTCTTCCTCGCACATAGGGCATGAATAGGGAATTGTCATTGCAGGGTCATTCACCTGCATTAAAGGCTCGATCCTCGCCGGTTAACCTCATCGGATGGAGGGGGAATAGCTTGCGGAGGGCGGTGCCGGCCGTCGCGTGGTGTTGCGATCGCCGCCGCCCCGTCCGGGACTCCACTTTCGGTGCGTCTCCTGGCGGCGCATGCGAGCGGGCCGGCCTCCTCATCCTCCGGGATCGGCCGGCTCCGAACTCCGCCGTGAGGCGGCTTTGGCTCTCTCCCGGATCGTATGTCCCGACACGGGCAGTGCGATGGTGCAGTGGACGCCGTCCGGTTCCATCACGAAGGTCGTTCTGGCGCCGAGCTGGTAGGGCAGCGCCCGCTCGATCAGTTCGCGCCCCGAGCCCCTCCCCTGCGGCGGGCCATCCCGCGCCGGCATCCGCACGCCGCGCTCGCGCCAATCCACATGCAGCCAGGGAGCCCGCTCCGGCTCCGCGAGCTCCACGTGCCAGCGGATCTCGAGATGCGCCTGCGGTTGGGCCAGGGCGCCGTATTTCAGCGCGTTCGTCGCCAGTTCGTGCAGGGCCAGCGCGAAGATCTGCACCGTCGACGAGCGCAGCGGCACCGCCTTCGGTCCGCTCAGGCTGACCCGCGACGCCTCGTCGTCGAGCGCCGCCACTTCGCTTCGGATCAGCTCGTCGAAGCTGACCCGCTCGCCCTCCCCGAGGCGGGACAGCAATCCCTGCACGCGGGCGAGGGCCGCCAGACGCGTGCCGTAGCGCTCCCGGAAGTCGTCGAGGCCGCTGCTGTTGCGCAGGGTCTTGTCCGCCGTGGCGCGCACCACGCCCATGAGGTTGCGGGTGCGGTGCTGCAACTCCGCCACGAGCACGCTCATATGCTCGGCGGTCTCCTTCTCCTCGGTGATGTCCCGGCCGACGCCGCCGATCCAGCACACCGCGCCGGCGGCGTCGCGCATGGGGAAGCCGGTGTCCCGTATCCAGCGGATGCCGCCGTCGCCGGGCCGCCCGACGCGATACTCGAAGGTGACACGCTCGCCCGCCCGGACGCGATGCAGGCTCTCCACCGCCCGTTCGCGATCGTCCGGCACGATCAGCTCGGCCCAGCTCACCAGGTGGTCGCCGGCGAGGGCCGAGGTGCGGTCGAGGCCGTAGATCGTCTCGAAGGCCGGGGTGAGATAGATCCACTGGAAGGTCGCGGCATCGCGCATCCAGAGGACGTCGGACGAGGCCTCGCCGAACTGGCTGAGGCGCTCCTCGCTCTCGCGCAACGCCGTCTCGGCGCTCCTGCGCGCCGTCACGTCGCTGGCCGCCCCCAGCCACTCCCTGATCTCGCCGGTGTCGGTGAGGGTCGGGACCGCCCGTGACACGCACCAGCCCAGCGAACCGTCGCTGCGGATCACCGCATGTTCCAGCTCGAAGATCGATCTCGTCGCCATCGCCCGGTCGATGGCGGCACGGACCTCCGCCTGATCTTCGGGACGGATGTAGCGGTCGAGCCAGGTCCTGCTCGGCTGGTCCGGGACGTTTTTGAAGGCGCGCCCCTCCAGCCACTGCAACTCGGACCAGTCCGGGGTCATCCGGTAGACCACGTCCGAGCTGGCCGTGACGAAGGCACGGAACCGCTCCTCGCTCTCGCGCAGCGCCGCCTCGGCGCGCTTGCGAGGCTGGATGTCCTTGAACAGGAGGGCAACCTGCCGCTGTTCGGCGGTGCCGACGCGGAAGGCATAGACCTCGTACCAGCGCCCGAGGGCGATGGACCGGCGTTCGAACCGTTCCGCCACGCCGTTCCGCGCGATCCGGCCGAACGTCTCGAACCAGTTCGCCTCCAGCTCGGGCAGCAGGTCTCGCATCGTCCGCCCGGTGGCGTCGCCGAGCCCGGTCTGCTGATCGAAGGCAGGGTTGACGGAAAGGAACCGGTAGTCGACCGGCCGCTGCCGGTCGTCGAACATCATCTCGACGATGCAGACGCCCTCGTCGATGGAGTTGAACAGGTGGCGGTACTTCGCCTCGCTCTCCTCCAGCTTCGCGTGCGCCTCCTTCCAGGCAGTCATCTCCCTGGTGGTGGTGGCCACGCCGTCGCCGAGCTTCACCACCGATTGATGGAACCAGCCGTCGCATCGCCCGTGCGCATGGCGACGCTCGGCGACCGAGGGCAGGCCCGTCTCCACGACCTGCCGGAAGACGTCGAAGATGCCGTCCCGAACCACGCCCGGACTGCGTTCGACCAGGCTTTGCCCCCTCACCTCGCCAAGGGTCCGTTCCGCGGTGTGGTTGTTCAGCCGCCAGCGGAAATCGACGATCTCGCCCGAAGCGTCCCGGACGGCCTCGAAGACCTGGATCATGTCCATGGAGCTGTCCAGCGTGGTCTGGAGCAGGTCGCGGCTCCGCTGCAGCCCGGCCATGCGCTCGCTCACCTCCCGCTCCAGGTCGGCACGATGCCACGCTTCCGTTCCGCGCAGCCCCTGGGGCCGCGCCTCATCGAGGGCACGGGTCATGACGCAGGCGGCGGAGGCAAAGTGCGTCAGCCGCGTGAGCAGCCTGAGATCCTCGCCGTCGAAGGTGTAATCGAGGTCATGCGTGCCGACCCAGAGCGTACCGACCGGCTCGTCGCCGGCATGGAACGGCACCAGCAGGAGCTCCTGGAGGGGCGGCTCGACAGAGGCGGCCGCGAGGCGGGCATGCGGGCGCGAGAACAGCAGGGGGGTGTTGCGGGTCACCGCCAGGCCGCAGGGGCTTTCGGCGAAGGGGATGGTGCCGCCGCGATGCGCGGCCCATGATCCAGCGATCGCGGCCCGGCGGACGCGTTTCGGGGCCTCTCCCGGTTCGAGGATGCTGATCCCGGCCGACCCGGCCAGGCCCATCCCGACGAGGAGGTCCGCGATGCGCTGCAGGACGGTGTCCGGGCTGACGGCCAGCTCCCGGGCCAGTTCGGCCAGCGCATGGGCTTGCGCCTCGTAGTCGGGAGGGCGTACGGGACGCGCCACCAACGCGTCGGTGATCGACACCTCATCCAGGCCCGCGAACCCAACCGGCACCACCGTCGGTGTCATGTCTTTCGACGCTCGCCGTTCTCTCGCCGTCGCACCGGTCGAGCGTGCCGAACACAGGGTGACTTCTACTCTCGCGCAAGGATTCGATCAAATTCCCGCGCGAATGACCGTCGATGTCTTATCCGGAGCCGAGCGAATTCTATCCGGCCGCGTCCGTCCGTGAGGCCCTGTCGTCGAGGATGATGTCGAGCGCGTGCAACACCGCCGCGGTATCCATCGGCTTTTCCAGCAGCCGGACCGACGCGAAGCGGCCGAGGATCGTCGCCTGATCGTAGCCGGTGGTGAACAGGAACGGGACGCCGAGGGCGAGGAGCGCATCGGCCACCGGATACACGTCCTCGCCTCCGAGGTTCACATCCAGGATGGCCGCGTTGGGCGGGGACGGCCCATTGAGGAGGTCGAGGGCGCCCTCCACGGTGGCGATGGGACCGAGCACCTCCGCTTCGGCCTCGGCCAAGCCCCGCGCCAGTTCATCGGCCAGGAAGTACTCGTCTTCCACCACCAGGACGCGTCGTCCCCGGAGCGCCTGCCTGGAGTGCTTCACGAAACTCCCCATCACGATCGGTTCCCGCTCGAAGGACGACGGCGCAGCGGGAGTTCCGGAAGAGACGCTTCGTGAGATACTCGGCATGGTCGTTCACCCGTATCCGGTCCGAGAGGGGCAGCGCCAGGGTGCAGGGGAATGCCGTCCTCCTTCATCATGGTGGTCGTTCCGGCGCCGAGCCGGCCGGCGCGTGCTCGACATGCAGCCGGGGACGACGGCCCGGCTCCGGCCGTTCCCCGCGAGGCACGGGAGAACCGGGAGGCATCCTGCGCCCCATCACGGGAAAGTCCAGACCACGGCGCCAGCCCCGGCCGGGTTGACCCGGCCCCCTGAAACCGCGAGGAACAAAGACCGAACACAGCGCCTTCCCCACGATGACTGCTCAACGACGCCCGCTCATTGCCCGCGCACCGATGTGACAGCCCGATCCGATGTCGAGCCCCGGCGACGATACCCCCGTCCGCAAGATCATCCATATCGACATGGACGCGTTCTACGCGTCCGTGGAGCAGCGGGACGATCCGGCCCTGCGAGGCCGGCCCCTCGCGGTCGGCGGGTCGCGCGAGCGGGGCGTGGTGGCCGCCGCCAGCTACGAGGCGCGGGTCTTCGGGGTCCGCTCGGCCATGCCCTCGGTCACCGCCCGGCGCCTGTGCCCCGATCTCCTCTTCGTCAAGCCGCGCTTCGAGGTCTACCGGGCGATCTCGGAGGAGATCCGTGCGGTGTTCGCCGAGCATACCGCGATCATCGAGCCGGTGGCCCTCGACGAGGCCTATCTCGACGTCACCGAGAACCTGCAGGGGCTGGCCACCGCCACCGAGGTGGCGCGGGTGATCCGGGCCGAGATCCTCGCGCGGACCGGCCTCGTGGCCTCGGCCGGCGTCTCCTACAACAAGTTCCTCGCCAAGGTCGCCTCGGACTTCCGCAAGCCCGACGCGCTGTTCGTGATCACGCCCGCGATGGGGCCGGGCTTCGTCGAGGATCTGGCCATCGGCCGGTTCCATGGCGTCGGCCCCGTCACGGAGGCGAAGATGAAGCGCCTCGGCATCCTCACCGGCCGCGACCTGAAGGCCCGTTCCCTGGAAGAGCTGCAGGCGGCCTTCGGCAGTTCGGCGGCCTATTATCATTCGGTGGCGCGCGGCATCGACGAGCGGCAGGTGCGTGCCCACCGCATCCGCAAATCGGTGGGGGCGGAGACCACCTTCTCGGAGGACCTCACCGAGTTCGACGCCATGGCGGAGCGATTGACGCCGCTGATCGACAAGGTCTGGACCTCCTGCACCGCCAAGGGCGTCTCGGGGCGCACCGTCACGCTGAAGGTGAAGTTCTCGGATTTCGTCCAGATCACCCGGGCGCAGTCCTTCGAGGCCCCGGTCGCCGGCCGCGATGCGATGATGCACATGGCGCTGGGATTGCTGCGCACGGTGTTCCCGCTCCGCCGCAGCGTTCGCCTGCTCGGTGTCTCCCTGTCGGGCCTTCAGCAGGGCGAGACGGAGGGACCGCGCCAGCTCGGGCTCGCGATCTGATGGCAGGTACCGGGCAGGCAGGTACCGGGCAGGCAGGTACCGGGCAGGCAGGTACCGGGTAGGAATGTGCGGCGATTGCCGCGCAACCCCGGCGGCCCTATCTGGCTTGTCTGCGCACGGACCCGCCGGGCCTGATCGGACCACGTCGATGAGAGGGGATGCATGAGCCGCCGGGATGACAAGAGCCTCCTGCTCCTCGTCGGCGATGCGATCGGGCAAACCCAGATCCTCCTCTCCAAGCACCTCGCCCTGTTTCAGGCCGAGGTCGGATCGGCGGTCGGGCAGGTGGCGCGTCCGCTCATCCTGTTCCTGATGGCGGCCCTCTTCGTCCTGATCGGATTGTTCGTGCTCCTTGTGGCGATCGTCAAAGGGCTGGCGCTCCTCATCGGGTCGGAGGCGATCGCGTCGCTGATCGTCGGCGGTGCCTTCGCCGCCGTGGCGCTCGCCCTCTTCGCCTTCGGGTATCGGCTGATGTCCCTTTCGAACCTGGAGCCGATGCGGACGCGGCGCCAGCTCGCGCGCGATCGGGACGCCCTGAGAGCCCGCTGACGCCGATCCACAGGCGCGCCTCTCCGCCTGCCGGTCCACTCGTGACTCAGGCGGAGATCGCGCGCTTCTCCACCACCCTGCCCCGCTCGTCGAGGCGATAGGCCAGGGTCTGGGCCGTGGCGAGATGCACGTCGGCGACCGCGTCGGCACTGATCCCGTCGAGATGCATGATGAGCGCCCGCAGCGAATTGCCGTGCGCCACCAGCAGAACCCGCTGGCCCGCGAGGACCCGGGATTCGATCTCGTCCCGATAATAGGGAAGCAGCCGGTCGGCGGTCATCGCCAGGCTCTCGCCGCCCGGCGGCACCGCATCGTAGGATTTGCGCCAGGCACGGACCTGCGCGACCCCCCAGCGCTCCTGCGATTCCCGCTTGTTCAGCCCGGCGAGCTCGCCGTAATCGCGCTCGTTCAGCGCCGCGCTCCGGTGGACGGCAAGGTCGGGCTGCCCGAGTTCCGACAGGATGAGGCTCAAGGTGCGCCGGGCCCGCGTCAGCTCGCTGGTGAAGGCGATGTCGAAGGAGAGCCCGACCTCCTTCATGCGGCGCCCGCAGCTCCGCGCCTCGCCGACGCCCCGTTCCGTCAGGTCGGGATCGCGGATGCCGGAGAAGAGGTCGCGCTCGTTGTCGAGGCTCTGCCCGTGGCGGACGATGACGAGGGTTCGGTCGGGAAAGGGCATTCGGGGAGCGATGTCCGCAGGAGGTCGGGTGAAGGCGGGATGAGGGTCAGCGCCGACGGCTGCCGCGCGGCCCGGTGACCACCGGGGTGTTGGTCCGGTTCTCGTCGAGGAGCTTGCGCCACCGGGTCAGGCGTTCGGGATCGAGCGCACCCTCCGCCACGGCGGCCTGAACCGCGCAGCCGGGCTCGTGGGCATGGGTGCAGTCGCGGAACCGGCAGGAGGGCGCCAGCTCGACGATCTCGGCGAACAGCGTGTCGATGCCCTCCGCCGCGTCGCTCACATGCAGCGTGCGCATCCCCGGCGTATCGATGACCCAGCCGCCGCCGGCGATGGCGTGGAGCGAGCGCGACGTGGTGGTGTGGCGCCCCTTGGCGTCGTGTTCGCGGATCCCGCCGGTCTCCTGGGGGAGGTCCTGGTCCGGGCCGGCGAGCGTGTTGACCAGGGTCGATTTGCCCACCCCCGATGAGCCGACGACCGCCACGGTCAGACCCTCGCCGCACCAGGGGGCAAGCTGCGTCACGGCGTCCGGAAGGCGCGGATTGACCGTGACGACGGCGAGGTCGCGCTGCAGGCCCGCGGCCTGCCGCCGGTAGGCCTCGGCATCGGGCGCCATGTCGGCCTTGGTGAGGACGATGACGGGATTCGTGCCCCCCTGGTTGGCGAGCGCCAGGTAGCGCTCCAGCCGGGCGATGTTGAAATCGGCGTTGCACGACGTGACGACGAAGAGGGTATCGACATTGGCCGCCGCCAGCTGCAGCGGGCCTCCGCCTTCGTTGCGTCGCTGCAGCACGCTCCTGCGCGAGAGACGGCGGCGCATCGTCCCGGTCTCGGGCTCGACCAGCACCCAATCCCCCACGGCGAAATCGCCGGTCTGGGTATGGACCGGAAGCACGAGCCCCACCGGCCCCGTGAGGGACAGGGCGGTCAGCCGGGAGCGGTGGACCGTCGCGATCCGCATGGGCACGAGACCGGCCTCGGCCGGTTCACGTTGCTCCTCGAAGAAGTCGGACCATCCGAGACGGGTGGGCCACAGGGGATGGGAATGGCTGGGATCATCGGTCACCGGCCAGCCATGACAGGGCCTTGGCGGATTGACCAGCGCCCCACCCGTCTTCCGGTACCCCTCCCCTTGCTCCCCGGCGGCAAGGTACCCGATCATCGGGGCATCGGATTCGAAGGAATGGGGGTGGCGATGTCGAAGCTCGATGAGAAGCGCGAGGAGATCGCGGCTTTGATCGCGTCGGAACTCGGTCTCGGCGATCCGGCCGGACTGAGCGAGGCCGACCGCGCGGCCGTCGATCGCCAGACCTCGGAGACGATCGAGGGCTGCGCCCTCGAGACCGATGAGCCGGCCGATTGCGAGGAGGCGGGCACGCCGCTTCGGCGGCGGCTGCGGGAGTACCGCGCCCTGCTGGAGTTGCGGACCGACGAGGCGGATGCCCGGCTCGCCGAAGAGGGCGAGGTGTTCGGCCGCGAGGACGATGCCTGAATCTTTTCGCACCCGACCCGGCGGAATCGGGGCGCTGCCCTTCGCCTATGTCCGCGAGGGAAGTCCGTTCGCGATGGCCCCGCCCGACGTATCGAGCTTGGCCCGACACCCGACCGCGTAGACATTGGGCGGCCGGCTGCCGACCTCGCGCTGCCAGCGGCAGGTTTGCGTCAGCCTCAGATAGACGTCCAGGATCGAGGCGTGATCGCCGAATCGCTCGCGCAGGCGGGCGACACGGTAGACGCCCCGGCGCTCGCAGGGGCCGCAGGCGATGACGAGGTGCGAGGCCCTCACGTCGCAGAGGCGCTCCATGTCAGGCCACCGAACCGGGAAATAAGCCCCGCGCGCGCCTCGAGGCAAACCTTCTTGGATAGAGCGAACAGCCGTCGAGCAGAGGTGTGAATCCAGTAGCCTTGCCTGTCGGGCAGGCCTCGACGGCACGGGCGAGAGGGCCACAGGCGATCCGCGCTATAGGGGTCGACAGCATGGTGGACACTCCGCGAATAAGAACATATAGTGAACATAGAGTTCAAGCGCGGAGGTCAAGATGCAGACGGCCGACCTGTGGATATCGGGGAATCTCGCTCCCGCCGGCCTGCCCTCGGGCATGGCGAGGCGGGCGAGCGCCGGTTCGGCGGCAAGCGCGCCGTCGCCCCGCACGAGCGGAGACCGGACCATGCATTTCGACGTGCTGGAGGAGCGGGTCGGGCGCTGGGGCTGGTCCCTGCGCGACGCCTATGGCCAGGAGGTCGCCCATTCTCCGATGCCGTATCCGAGCCGGGTCCAGGCCTCGGCGGCGGCCTTGGCCTTCTCCCAGCTCGTGGCCTACGCCGGCAAGCAGATGCGCCGGCCCTGAGGCCGGACGGCGAAGGTCTGCCGGGACTGGCTTCCCGCGCGGTCCATTCGGGCGAACGTGGAATCGGCTCCCTCCCCACAGCGGATGTCGCTGCATGGGAAGAAGCCGATCCGGATCGTGATCCGGGACGACGAGCTACGAGCTTATCAGGATATTGGCGGAGCCAACGATGGTCGCGGCCAACATCACCGATGCAACGCCGACCATGAAGTAAGAAAAGACTGTCAGCATCGATGCCAAGGTGCTGTCCCGACTGGTTCAGCAGCGGCTACCGCCGGACGTCTGGCCATATTGCATGACCTCGCGGGTCTGCTGGTTGGCGTTGCCCTCGGCGGCCGAACTCATCGGACAACCGAACGACGAGGGTGCCCGACGATCGGCCCGGATCGAATGGGTAGTGTCGACGTCATAGGGGCTGAGCGTGGTGTAGCGCGAAGGGCGCTCCATCGCCGTCGTGGGCGCGATCGAGGCCAGGCCCATGACGAGGGCGGTCGAGAGAGCGGCAATGGAAGTCTTCATGTGAGCAACGGCTTTCTTGTCTTGTGAAGCCGCCGCGTCTTGGCTGCTTCTTCTGCTTGAAGCCAATATGAAGTAATAATGCCCTCTCTGGCGTGCTGGCACGCACACGGCGCCGTGGATTAAAGGTGCCGGATAGGTCAGATGGGTGAATTATAACAAATACCAGCGCCATGTGCTTTGGATCGACAAGCACATGGCGGGGTGTTGTTCTTATAATCCCGGCCTGTCTCGGGAATGAGTGTCGCAGGGCCATTCGTGACGGACGTGCCTGTGCCGACAGCCCGATATCGAGACAGGCCGCCCCGGTCGCGTCGATGCGGAACGCTCCATCACCCAAGCGCCTCCCCTTCCCCGCCGCGTCAGCCTTCCACGGGGCGGGGGGCGATGCGGTCGAGCGCCGCCATCGTGTCGTCGGACAGGTCGAGGTCCGTCGCGGCCAGGTTTTCGCGCAGGTGCTCCACCGACGACGTGCCGGGGATCAGCAGGATGTTGGGAGAACGGCGCAGGAGCCAGGCCAGCGCCACCTGCATGGGCGTCGCGCCGAGCCCTTCGGCGATCTGGTTCAGGGCCGCCGACTGGATCGGGCTGAAGCCGCCGAGCGGGAAGAACGGGACATAGGCGGTGCCGGATGCGGCCAGGTCGTCGATCAGTGCGTCATCGCCCCGATGCACCAGGTTGTACTGGTTCTGGACACAGACGATCGTCGCGATGGACCGGCTCTCCGCCACCTGCCGCGCCGTCACGTTGCTCAGCCCGATCCGGCGGACGAGCCCCTGGCGCTGGAGATCGGTGAGCACGGACAGCGGCGCTTCGATGGAGCCTTCGGCCGGCCCATGCACGTCGAGCATGATCCGCAGGTTGACCACGTCGAGAGCCTCGACGCCGAGGTTGCGCAGGTTGTCGTGGACGGCGCCCGTGAGGTCCTCGGCCGAGAAGGCCGGGTTCCAAGACGCGTCGGCACCGCGCCTGGCTCCGATCTTGGTGACGATCACGAGGTCGTCGGGATAGGGGTGGAGCGCTTCGCGGATGATCTCGTTGGTGACGTGCGGTCCGTAGAAGTCGCTGGTGTCGATATGGTCGACGCCGCGCGCGACCGCTTCGCGCAGCACCGCGATGGCCCCGGCCCGATCCTTCGGCGGCCCGAAGACACCGGGACCCGCCAATTGCATCGCGCCGTAGCCCAGGCGCTTCACCGTGCGGTCTCCGAGGGCGTAGGTCCCGGCTCGTGCGATATCGGTCATGCATCTCGCTCCTGTGTGACGAGCGGGATCGTAGAACCTCGTGATCGGCGTGGTAATACGCCCTCATCCGCACGGGGGGGGCGCGACAGGGCGAACGGGTCGCGGGACGGCGTCGCAGCCTCGCGAGATCCACCATCGGCCAAAGGCTCTCGGCCGCCAAGATCGGGGAGGCGGTTCGTCTTCGGGCTAGAGCTGCGCCCGACCACGTTGGGTCGGGACACATCTCTAGGCCTTTGTCTTGCCGCGCTCTTTTTCGCCGAACCGGCATCCACTTCGACGGAGAGCGCTCTAGAGCCCGAAATGCCGGCTCAGGACGATCATCAGTTCGGTCTGACTGCCCGTGTCGGTCTTGACGAAGATCTTCTTCAGATGCGTCCGTGTCGTATGGATCGACATGCCGAGCCTGTCCGCGCATTCCCCGGTGCTGTGGCCGGCGAGCAGGGTGTGGCACAACTCGGCTTCCCGAGGCGTGAGCCCGTACGATGTCTTGAGGACATCGGCGTCGAGGTCCCCGCTTTCGTTGAGATCCGTGATCGTGAGGATCGCCCGGCAGCCATCGAAATATTCCAGGCCGGCCTTGCGGAGCGGCTGGGCCCGTAGGGTGAGGGGCCGCTTGGCCACCCTGCGGACGACGACCGGCGCCCGGGACAGGGAAACATCCTGCGGATCGGACCAGAGGGCGGCGGCGACATGGGCGCGAAGCCGGGCGGTCGCCTGCGCATCGGAGGGGATCACGAGTTCTCCCATGCGCACATTCAGATCGGGTCCGAACAGACGTTCCGCGCTGCTGCTCGCCCGCAGCACCCGTCCCGTTCTGTCGAGGAGCAGGCTCGGGCTGCGGACCGTTTCCAGGGCGTCGGCGATGCCCGTGAGGCGCGCCTCGCCGAGGCTATGGGCCAGTTGCGCGGCCCGGTTAAGGGGGGCGATGAGGCGCCGCAAGGCGATCTGGTCGTCCAACGTGTAGGGCCCCTGCTGGATGGTCCGCTGCATCATCATCACCCAGGCATCGTCGCCCGCCTGGACCATCAGTCCGGCGGACCATTGAAAGCCGTGGCTGTGCAAGTAATCGGCATAGAACGGTTCGGACCGCATCGCGTCAGGCGTGGCATAGTCCTGGTCGACGAACAGGCCGGTCCTGAGGAGCTTGGGCACGCCTCTGACGCGGTAGTCGTTCTTCGACCAGCCGCCGCGAAAGTATCCGTCGGCCAAGGCATCGAGACTGGCGCTCATCGGCAGGCCGGGCACGCGGCCCTTCAACGGGATCGCGACGACCCCCCTCGCGTCCGTCGCGGTCGCGATCCTGGCGACCGCCTTGTCCCAGTCATGCGACTGAAGCGCGGAGGTGACGAGCGAGTCTTCGATGTCCTGCAAAGTCTCGTCGTCGAGGTCCATCTCAGTCCTTCAGCGACACGATACGCTCCCGCGCAACGCCGCACACTATCGGCGATAGTCTGGACTAACCTGCCCGGATCGGATTTGAAAGACCGACCAGTTTTTTCGCATGGAAAGGATAATATCATCCGTCGAGACAGTATAGGTCGGTCGGATATAACGGTCGTCCGGCGCTCATTATTGAGCCGGGACCCTATCCGGGTCGACTGCCGGATCGTCGCTCGCTGAGGTTTCTCATCGTGCGATCGACGAACGATGCGCGCGAAGGCATGGGCGCGAAGGCATGGGCGAACGCGTCGAACGGAATCCATCCGGCCCTATCCGTGCCGCCCGCACCGCCATCGTCGAGGGGATCGGGCCAAGGGCGGCGCCTCGGTTTGTCGCCGCGATCAGGCCGGCTCGTAGGCCGTCGCCGACAGTCCGGTGCTCTCCGACGCCGTGTCCTGCGAGGGGGCACCCAAGGGGCCGGCATGAAGCCGGGCGATCAGCCGTGCCATGTCCTCGGGCATGTCGGCGGCGCAGTCGAGGCCGAAGGCGCGGTCGAGGGCTGGCATCGTGCTGCGCAGGAAAGCGTGGGACGCCTCCGCGCCGGGGCGGGGCGGGGCCGACGTCGTGGACGGAATGTGCAGGACGGGCGTGCCGAGGGTGGTTGTGGGTAGAGCGAGCATGGCTTCCACGGGGGTGCGCGACGCGCCTTGCGCGATCCCTCCGCCGGGCATTCGCGGCGGCCTGTCTCGTAAGGCCGCTCAAGCTAGACCGTACTGGTTGAACCGTAGCTGAAGGGCGCCCGCCGCCTTTGCCGCGATCCTGTCGCCGGGGCCGACTATGGAATCAGATGTAGTGCCGGAAGACGACCTGGCTCTGGGGTTCCTTCGTCTTGCCGCGCTCGGACCCGTCGACCGTGGGGCGGCTCTGGATCAGGGATGCCGGCATCACCAGGGTGACGAGGGCGAGCAGCCAGCGGAAGGGACGAGCAACGGTCATGTCGGGTTCCTGGGCTGAGTCGCGGTCGGAGCGTCACCTTGAGATCATGCGCCTATGGCGGCTGAATGGTTCATGGCTGGCCGCGATCCGTTTCGCTGTGCCGGCGCGCACATCGGCTCCGCCTCCCCGGGACGGCCCCGTCTTCAGCGGCGGTGCCGCCACGGACGAGGGGGCGAGCGCGATGGACCGCCGCCGGACCTCGTCTCCATCGCGCCGCAACCCGAGCAATTGGGTCTGACACGGATGCAGGCCCTGGTGGCGACGGCCATCGGCCGGGGAAGCTCGCCCCGGGAAGGCACGATGCCCTCGCGATCCGCGAGGGCATCGTGCCGGTTCACCTGAAGGCGATCTTCGGCAGGCTCGGCCTCAGGCGCCAGAGCGAACTCGCCATCATCGTGGCTCGCCTGGATGCCATCCTGCGCCGGCGGCGGGAGCGCGAGGGCGGCACCGAGCGCTGAGCGACTCAGGTCTTATCGGGTCCTGAAAACGCAAAAAGCCGCCCGGAGGCGGCTCGTCGCGGAGAGGTGACTCTCATGTCATGCGCTGGAAGCTCGAACGCTTCCGGCTGCTTCAGTTGAAGGTGTCGATCTCAGCCGACTCGTAGCTGGTGACTTCCATGCCGACACACACTTCCTGAACGACGGGGGCAGTCCAAGCCATGATGTTTCTCCTGCGTTGCAAGTCTTCTTTAGAAGACATCTCGATTGCGCGGGCTCACCGCGCTTGAGAGATACCTATTGCCCGCCCCCCGCCAAAGCAAGCCGAAAGGCGGAAATATCCTGCAGGAGTCCCTTAGTTTTCTCTCATGGAACGGCGTATGAAGCCTCATGAGCAGAGAGCGCGTCAGGTTCGGGCGAAGGCCGCAGCGTCGGCGACCTGATCCTCGCCCGGAATCTGCCCGGTATACAGGACGAACTGCTCCAGGGCCTGCAGCACCACGACCTCGTGGCCGGTGATGAGGCGCTTCCCCACGTCTTCGGCCGCGCGCAGGAAGGGCGTCATCGAGGGCAGCGCCACCACGTCGAAGGCGATGGTGCTGGCGGCGATCTGAGGGGCGGGGAAGGCGAGGGCATCGGCCTCCGGGCCTTCCATGCCCAGGGGCGTGACGTTGATGAGGAGCGGGGCCTGCGCCTCGCCGATCTCGGCGCGCCAGGCATAACCATGGCTGTCCGCCAGGGCCCGTCCGGCCGGCTCGTTGCGGGCCACAACCGTGCCGTTCGGGAAGCCCGCATCGCGCAGGGCCGCGACGATGGCCTTGGCCATGCCGCCGGAGCCGCGCAGGAGGAACGGCGTGAGCGGATCGACCTCGTGCTTTTCGAGGAGCAGGCGGATGGCGATGTAATCGGTATTGTAGCCGGTGAGGCACCCGGCCTCGTTCACCACCGTGTTGACGCTGTCGATGGCCGCCGCCGAGGCTTCGAGGCGATCGAGAAGCGGGATCACGGCCTCCTTGAACGGCATCGAGACGGCGCAGCCGCGAATGCCCAGAGCCCGTATGCCGCCGATCGCGGCGGTCAGGTCGGTGGTGGTGAAGGCCTTGTAGACATAGTCGAGCCCCATGAGCTCGTAGAGCCGGTTGTGGAAGCGCGACCCGAAATGGCCCGGTCGTCCCGACAGGGACATGCACAACGTGGTCTCGCGTCCGATCGGCGGCTTCATCGCGGTCTCCGGCTGGCCGGAGGCGCGGTGCGTCCCGCGTTCCGGCACCGGAGCGATACCATGTCCCGTGATGTGTGGTCCCGTGATGCGTGGCGCCCGTCAGAGCTTCCGGCTGCGGCCATCCTCAAGGATCGCCTCGGCATGGTACCAGCTGTCGCCGAAATCCATCCTTGGCAACGCCGTCGGCTGCGACATGCGCCCTGCGAGCTCCACCACGGCGTTGACGCCCTTCCGCATGCCCGTCGAATAGGCACGTGCGGGTGATGCGTTCTTTCTGGGCACGAAAGTGAAGATTTCGGCCGAATTCCGAGGTGGGCTCAAAGTCATGGTTCGACGTCTCCGATGGCTGCTGGGCGTTCATGCCCCCGACGTCTCGTGATGATATGAGCGGTGTCTGATATTTGCACCGGCTAAACGTACGAAAAACAGTACATGCCGGTAATTCGAGCATGCCTTAATTTGTTTCATGCGTCGAACGATGGTGCGCTGCCGCGGTTCGGCTCCTCAGCCGCTCCCCTGCCCCGGGCCGATCCGGTTCTCCCGCCCGGCGCCCGACGTCCGTGAAAGGGGCGCGGTCCATCGCCGCGGCGAGACGAATCCCGACCTCCGCCGCCTCATGTGGTCCGGAACCATCGCGGCGTGGATCTCTTGATCCGTCCTAGCAAGCGCGCGACGAAATCATGATGTCACCTGGATCGAGCTTTGCCGTGCAAAAATAATTGCGGGGTCACGATCAAGGCCATCGTCGATGAAAGCGCGCCGCGGCCTGTCCGATGCGTCACGAATTCACTCACGGAGGAACGAGCCATGGGCATTTTCACCAAGGACATCCAGACTCTCGACGACCTGTTCGTGCACACCCTGCAGGACATCTATTACGCCGAGAATCAGATCACCAAGGCGCTGCCGAAGATGATCGCCAAGGCGACCGCTCCCGAACTCAAGAGCGGGTTCGAGAAGCACCTCAAGGAAACCGAAGGCCAGATCGAGCGCCTGGAGAGGGTCTTCAAGATGCATGGTCATACGCCGAAGGCGGTGACCTGCCCGGCCATCGACGGCATCATCAAGGAGACCAACGAGGTTTCCGGAGAGATCGGCGACAAGCAGGTTCTCGATGCCGCCCTCATCGCCTCCGCCCAGGCGGTGGAGCATTACGAGATCACGCGCTACGGCACCCTCGTGGCCTGGGCCAAGCAGCTCGGCCGGGACGATTGCGCCGGCGTGCTGCAGCAGACCCTGGACGAGGAGCGCGCCACCGACGAGCGCCTGACACGTTTGGCCGAGAGCCAGGTCAACCGCCGCGCCGCCTGACCCGAGAACGCCGCCCTCCCCGGTCGGAGGGCGGCCCGTCCGTCAGGCCGGGAAGAACTGGTTGGCCGGGCGCGGCAGGCCGAGATGGTCGCGCAAGGTCGTGCCCTCGTATTCGGTGCGGAACAGGCCCCGCCGCTGGAGTTCCGGCACCAGGGTATCGACCACGTCGTCGAGGCCTTCCGGCACGAAGGGGAACATGACGTTGAACCCGTCGCAGGCCCGCGTCACGAGCCATTCCTCCATCTGGTCGGCCACCTCGGCCGGCGTCCCCACCATGGTGAGCCCGCCATAGCCGCCGACCCGCTGGGCGAGCGCGCGCACCGTGGCCCCGGTCTTCCGGGCATAGCCGACGATCTGGGCCTGGGCGCTCTTGCTGGCATTGGTCTCCGGGAGATCGGGCAGGGGCGCGTCGAGGTCGAAGCCCGAGGCATCGACGCCGAGGCGCACCGAGAGGTTGGCGATGCCGCTGTCCGTGGGCACGAGCGCATCGAGCCGGGCCTTCTTGGCTTCGGCTTCGTCGCGTGTCGTGCCGAGGACGATGAAGGCGCCGGGCAGGATCTTGAGATGGTCGGGATCGCGGCCGGCGGCGGGCATCCTGCCTTTCACGTCGGCGTAGAACTCCTGGGCGGCGGCGAGTTTCGAGCCGGCGCCGAACACCATCTCGGCGGTCTCGGCGGCGATCTGGCGTCCGGCCTCCGATGCCCCCGCCTGCACGATCACCGGCCAGCCCTGGACCGGGCGGGCGATGTTGAGCGGCCCCTTCACCTTCAGGAACTCGCCGGCATGGTCGAGGACATGGAGTTTGTCGGGGTCGAAATAGACCCCCTCCTCCACGTCGCGGATGAAGGCGTCGTCGGCCCAGGAATCCCACAGGCCGGTGACCACGTCGAAGAACTCGCGGGCGCGGGCATACCGGACCGCATGGTCGAGATGGGCGTCCCGGCCGAAATTCAGGGCCTCGTCCGGGTTGCCGGAGGTGACGAGGTTCCAGCCGGCGCGGCCGTTGGAGATATGGTCGAGGGAGGCGAACTTCCGGGCCACATGATAGGGCTCGTTATAGGTGGTGGAGGCCGTGGCGATGAGCCCGATCCGCTCGGTGACGGCGGCGAGGGCCGGCAGCAGGGTCATCGGGTCGAAGGAGGTCACGGTGGCGCTGCGCTTCAGCGCGGCCATGGGCATGTTCATCACCGCCAGATGGTCGGCCATGAAGAACGCATCGAACTTGGCCGCCTCCAGGCGCTGGGCGAAGCGCTTGAGATGGGGAAAGCTGAAATTCGCGTCCGGATATCCGCCGGGATAGCGCCACCACGCGGTGTGGATGCCGATCGGCCGCATGAAGGCGCCGAGATGCAGGCGACGAGGTTGGCTCATGCGGGGCTGTCTCCGTCCGGCCGATGAAAGCACGGTGTTGGAATACAGCAGCGGCGGGAGAAAAGGGTTCTGGTTTTTGCCGAGCTAGGCAACGACCATGCTGGGAAGCCGCCGCCCTCACGAACGGCGCTTGCGCCAGAGCAGGATGCCCCGGCAGGCGATGTCCCGCACCCGCCTGTCGAGGGCGGGATAGCGGCGCAGGGTCGCGACCATCCTCGCCCGCGCCGCGCCCGTCAGGCCGCGCCAGCCGAGCGGCGCGACGAGGTCCACCAGCGGCAGGGGCTCGACCCCGAAACGGCGTTTGTAATCGTAGTCGCCGATGCTGAAATCGAACGAGCGGCAGCCCTCTCGGTGGAGGGCCTCCATGGTCTTGTCGATCACGAGGCGGCCCGGCGAGCAGTTCGACCACCCCTCCCCGGCATTGCTGATGCGGATCATGACGTAGGTGTCGGCATCGCGGATGCCGAGCAGCGCGGCGACGACCTCGTCTCCCGCCATCAGGGCGCTGACGACGGCATAGCCGCGGCCGAGGCCCCGTCCGACCAGGCGACGGTAGAACGCGTCGAACTCGGCCTCGTCGAGGCGGTAATCGGCGCCGATGCTGCGCATGCGCGCCTCCTGCTGGCGCGCCATCACCTCCAGGACCCGCTGGGCCTCGTCCTGGTCGGTGACGATGCGGAAACCCGTCTCGGGCTCGCGGGAGAACACCCGCCAGCTTCGCTCCAGCTCCTTGCGCACGGTCTTGGCGAGGCTGCGATGATAGGCCTCCCAATCCGCGCCCGTCCTGACCTCGTTGCCGTTGAGCGGGCACGGGCACACGCCCCTGAGGAGGGACAGCGGATTGGGCCCGTCGGCCAAGGTCGTCGGCATCTTGCGCAGGGAGAGAAGGTCGGCGCGGGGCAGCGCGGAGCGGATCGCCCGCCATAGCTCCAGGGCGCCGGCATGGTCCCTCGGAGCCGCTGGGCCGAGAAGCGGCGCGTTGTAATCGGTGAGGCCGAGATCGGCGAAGGCGATGATGCGGCGGGTCCCCGTCTCGTCGATCACGAGGGGAAGATGCAGCGCGAGCGCGCCCGTCGCCCTGTCCCGCGCCGTCACCAGGAGGGGCGTCAGCCCGGCGCGGGCGTGGAGCGATTCGTACCAGGTCTCGATCCAGACCGGATCCTGGAACGGCGTCGGCGCACCCGTCCATCCGGGCACGCACTCCGTCCAGTCGGATGCGATCGCCACGTCATAGCTCCGCGCTCCGGACGCGCCGGTTCCCGATGGCGCGATGCCCCGGCGATGGGCCGGGAGCGCCGTCCCGCTCACGCCGGAGCGGAGAGTTCGAGGATCTGGCCCGGACGGGCCGCATCGAGGCGGAAATCGACGGCGCGGCGGGCCGCGCGCTCCTTCTTCACCCAGGCGCCGTCACGCAGCAGCTTCTGCATCACCGCCTTCGACCAGTAGCCCGGCCCGGTGATGGCGTGGCTCGCCGGTTCGCGGCCGAAGCGATGGCGCAGCATGCCGTTGGCGAGGTTGACGATCTGCTTGCGGCGGATCGGCTCGTCCACGAAGGAGACCGTCATCGACACGTTGAGGCAGTCGAGGTTCTCGACCCGGTGCGGCGCGTTGAGGGGCCAGCTCAGCATCTGGCCGGGCGACAGCTCCATCACCTGGGCATGGGCGTCGTACCAGGGGGCGTAGGGCATATCGACCTCCACATCGAACAGGGCGATGTCCTCGAGATGCCTCGGCGTCACGAAGGGCGGGGTCGAGGGATAGACGTAGACCCGCTTGGCGCCGATGATCTGCCACAGGTGCTGCCCCGGCAGGTCGGCATGGTAATAGACCTGGGCGTTGGGCGACGAGATCAGGATGCCGCAGGTGGATTTCGCCGGCGAGAAGCCGGGAACGCGCCGGGCCAGCTCCTCGAACATGGCGTCGAGCGTGTCGCGGTAGCGCCGGTCGACGGTCTCGACATTGCGCAGGTTGAGCCACATCCGCCCCTGGGCGATGGACTCGATCACCTGCGCGCCGGGAAGTCCCCCGGTTTCGCCCTCGCGCCAGAACTTGCGCTGACCGGGCGCGCCCATATGGACGAGGCTGTACCGGTCGCGCGGATAGGTGTCGATCAGGTCGGCCAGGGCCTCCCGCGAGAACAGGGGGGATTGGTGCAGCCGATGCTGGAGCCGCAGGGGCTGATGGCCCCAGAGGGCGCTGTGGGTCTCGTCCCAGGAGGTGAAGATCGGGTCGTTCATGGCTACGGTCAATCCGTATCGTGTCCCGCTGCTCTTCAGACGAGGTGGGTCGGTCCCCCTGCGGGACAGGGGCGATCCATTTCCGGACATCATATCCGACTGAGATGGAATCTTTGCATTCGCGGTGCCGCCGGGACAGGATTTCTGCGCGGGCCGCGTGAATACGGTGTCGTGCTCCTCGTAGAAGCGCCGTCGGCGGGCGGATCGAGCGCTTTAAACCGCTCGGGCGAAAGCCTTTCGCAAGCGATGGTCTGCTAGGCCCCCCCCCGGCCACATATTCTTCCGGAATCTCGCCGCATGACGCAACGCCCTGGACCGGGAGACACGAAGGCGCCCTCCCCTTGCCTCCATCTCATGGGAACGGGGCATCCGCCCTGCGGGGTCGGCGATTTCGCGGGCCAGCTGGTGGAGGCGCTCGGGCTTCAGGGCCGGCCTCAGGAGACCCTCGTGCTCGCGCCGGGCCGCGTGCCGCTCGGCCAGATCTGGCGCGCCGTGGGGAAGAGCCGCGCGGTCGTCGCCAACCTGCCCGTGGTCGCCTGGAAGCGGGCGTTCTCCGGGCCGCCTTCCGCTTTCGCCATCGCGCTTCTGCGAGGCCGGCGACGGGTCGCGATCCTGCACGAATGGGGCAGCCTGCACCGCCTGCGCCGTCTCGTGCTGAGGCCGCTTCTCCTCCTCGCGGACACGATCGTCCTCCTGTCGCCCCAGGTCCGGGACGAGCTCGCCGCCGATCCGGTGATCGGCCGTCTCGCCCGGCGGGCGGTGATGATGCCCCTGCCCCCGAACATCACGCGGCCCGAAATCAGCGTGCCGAGCGCCCTGTCCGAGCGGATGCGCGCCGCCCGCGAGCAGGGCCGTCTCGTGGTCGGTCATTTCGGCTCGATCTATCCGGGCAAGCAGCCGGAGGCGATCCTCGACATCGCCGCCAGCCTGAAGGCCCGCGGCGCCGACCCGCTCGTCGTCTTCATCGGTTCGTTCATCCGCGCCTCGGACGGGATCGAGGAGATTTTCCGCGCCAAGGTCGCGGCGCTCGGCCTCGCCGAGACCGTCGTGGTCTCCGGCTACGTCGCCTCGCCGGAGGAGCTGTTCGGCCTGTTCGACGAGGTCGATGCCTTCGTCTACGTCCTCCCCGAGGGGCTCACCGCGCGCCGCGCCAGCATCCTGGCCTGCGTCCAGGCCGGACGCCCGGTCATCGTCACCGAGCCGGCCCGCGCGGACGAGTTCGATCACCATCCGCGCTTCCGTGCGCTCCTGTCCGGCGGGGCCATCGTCCTCGCCCCGGGCGGCGCCGGACCGGAGGCCTATGCCGATCTCGCCCTGGCCGCGTCGGCACGGCCGACTCTGCCCCCCGCCCTCGATCGCCGGGTCTGGTTCGCCGATGCCGCCAGCAGCCTGAGGGATGCCCTCGGCTGATGGTCCGGGGGTGCGAACCTTGCCCTTTCGCAGCGATCGAAGGGCAAGGAGACGCGTCATGACCCAATCTGACCCAAGCGGCGTTCCGGAAACGAGCAGGTCCGGCTGGTCCGGACACTGGGCGGTCGGCGGGCTGGTCGTCGGCTGCGTGGCGACCGTGCTCTGGTGCGGCCTGCTGATGACCCTCGGCGGCTGGGCCGTCGGAATCATCGAGTTCTGAGGGCGCCATCCCGAACGTGGGGCGTCTCACGCGCTGCGGAAACGGGCGAGGTAGCGCAGGCCGAAGACGGAGATCAGGAAGGTGACCCAGACCGGGTCTCCTCCATCGAAGAAGAAGCTCTCCATGCAGGAGAGCAGCAGGCCGAAGAGCCAGACCTGCACGAACATCGTCACCAGCGGGTCGGCCCGGCCGTTCGCCTCGATCCTCATCACGTCCCGCAGGGGGGCGGCGACGAAGATCGCGAGAACGAGAACGAGGCCGGGCAGGCCCAGGGTGACGGCGGTGTCGAGATAGCTGTTGTGGCTGTGCGAGGCGTATCCGGCCCAGCTCGACCCGTCGTCTGACGCCGCGCGCACGGTGACGTTGTTCCAGAATGCCGAGAAGCCGTAGCCGGTGAGCGGACGCGCCGTAAGGGCCGCGATGGCGAACTGCCACACATCGGTCCGACCGGTGAAAGTGGAATCCACGGGCAGAGCCCGCACGACGGCGGCGAGGGGCTCGCTCACCACCGTACCGACGCTGAACAGGTTGATCGTGAAGAGCGGAACCAGAGTGAGGAGGATTCGGCCCGCGAACGAACGGATGACGCCGAACAGCCCCGTGATCGCCAGCACCGCCACCAGGAGCGCCGTCGCGCTCTTGCCTTCCGAGCCGAGGAGGAACAGCACCGACAGGGCGACGATGACGAGGCCCACCGTCGCGAGCCCCGAACGCGCCACGGCGATGCCGATGAAGACCAGCATGGCCATGACCGCCGCCGCACTGTTCTTATGGCCGAACACGCCGCGCCAATTGCCCGCGAGCATGGGCTCCCCCACGTCCTTCGCCTGATGGATGGCGAGGTCCGGTACGAGCAGCATACCGAGATAGCAGGCGCCCAGCAGCAGCAAGGAGGCGATGGCCAGGAGGTTGCGCAGATCGGTCCTCGACCGCGCCAGCAGGGGCAGGCAGGCGGCTGCCAGCATCACGGAGCCCGCGAGGGTCAGGCGCTTGGCCGACGTCACGGGATCCTGCGACAGCACGACGTTCACGGCGAGCCAGGCTCCGAGCGCCAGGAACCAGGGCGAGGCGAAGCCGCGCAAGGCTTTGGCGTGAGCCGGGAGCGTCAGGGCGAGGCACAGCAGCGCGAACAGGCCGAAGCCCGCATAGGTGAGCCCCTCCCGCCCCGTGGCGAGTTCCAGAACGTCCGGATTGCTGAGATCCTGGAACGGTTTGAGCGAGATCCAGCTGAGCAGCAGGACAGCGAGGAAGACGACCTTGCGCGCGATGAGGATGGCGGGCGTGTCCGCGAGTACCGCCTGCAGGCGGCGCCATCCGCCCGTCGCGGCCTCCGATGCCGGCACTCCGATCGCCCCCGTCTTCATCGACCCGCCTCCCTCATTTCCCGCGCGTCCGCAGGCGCGGGGTGCTGACGCGGTAGGGCTGCGGCTCGATGCCCAGGGCCGCGAAGCAGCGTCCGAGGGCCACGAGGATCGGGTGCAAGGCGATGGTGGGTTCCCGTGTCCGCACCAGATTGAGGATGGCGCGTCCGAACGAGACCCCGAAGATGGCGAAGGATTTGCCGGCCAGGGTCACGAGGCCCAGACTGCCCTGCGCATGCTTGCGCTCGATCCGGTAATTGATGGCGCCGATCCGCAGGCCGCGTGCGGCGAGCCATCCCGTCCGCGTGCGGGCGAGAGGCACCGTCTCGGTGATGACCGCATCCGCCTCCCAGTAGAAGGTCACGCCGGAGCGGCGGGCACGGGTGAAGAAGTCGGTGTCGCCGCCGCCGAGGAAATTGTAGCTCGTGTCGAAGGGCGGAGCTCCCATCAGCGCGAAGGTGCGCCGCGTGATCAGGCAATTGCCGCTGCCGTAGATCATCGGAACCGGCCCGCTCTTGTCATAGGCGGGGGCGAAGGCGGGGTGGGTGTCGAGGCCGGGCCGTGTTCCCGGTTGGAAGCGGGGGATCACCGGGCCGCCGACGATGCCGGCTCCCGTGCGTTGCGCCGTGGCCACCATGCGCTCCAGCCAGTCGGGCTGTGCCAGCTCGTCGTCGTCGATCATCAGGAAATAACGGGTGTCGGGATAGGCCGCGAGGGCAGTGGTGAAGGCACGGTTGATCGCCGAGCAATTGCCCTGGCGCTGCTCGACCACGCATTGGCCCTGGAGCGGTCCCTTCGCGAACACCGCTTCGGCGGCCGCCAAGCCGGCCTGCGACGCGCCGTCGTTGTCCACCACCACGACGGCGAAGCGGAGGCCGGTCCGCTGGCGCGCCAGGGAGGCGAGGGTCTGGACGAGGTGCTCCGGCCGTTTGAAGGTCGGGACGCAGACCACCGCGTCGAAAGGATTGGCGCGCGCCATTACGACGCGCTTCCGGTGAAGCGCTCAATCACATTCATCAGCGGCTTGGGCCTCAGATCGGAATCCAGGGGGAGCGGCCGGTTCGCCGTGCCGTCGGGACGGGTGAAGTATATCGGGACCCAGGTATAACGATCCGTAATACCCCAGGTAAGGACCTCGCTCGGTGGTATCACCTCATCCACGATCCGGAGGAAGTCGGCCGCTTTCCGCGCGATGATCTCGTCGCGGATGGCGACGTCCGTCGGCAGGCCGACATCGATCACGTCGAGCTCGGTGATCAGGACGTCGAGCTTCATCGCCGCGATCTCCCGCAGGAAGCCCTGAAGGCCGTCCCGGTCGATCTCCCGGTCGGCGAACAGGTGCGCTTGCAGGCCGATGGCGTGGATCGGGATGCCCCGGTCGAGAAGGGAGCGCGCGATGGCGAGGATGCCGGCGCGCCGCATGGCGAAGCGCGGGCCGACATACTCGATGTCGTATTCGTTGAGGACGAGCCGGGCCGCGGGATCGGCCGCGTGGGCGGCCTTGAAGGCGATCGGGATGTATTCTGCCCCGAGAGTCTTCGTCCAGACGAAGGAGCGCAGGTCCTGCGGCGAGGCCGGATCGTCGGGCATCGGCTCGTTCACCACGTCCCACGAACCGATGAAGCCGCGATAGCGGGACACCACAGTCTCGATATGGCCGGTCAGCACCCATTCCGCCTCGACCCGGCTGGTGATCGCCTCCGCCCAGGCCGGCATTCCGCCATACCAGGCCAGGGTATGGCCGCGCAGGCCGAGCCCGTTGCGGCGGGCGAAGGTGGCGATCCGGTCGGCGTCGCCGAAATCGAACGTCTCCCGGTTCGGCCGCAGGACCGGCCATTTCAGGGCGCCCTCCGGCACCAGCAGGCGGCACCTCTCCGCGAGGGCGGCACCGTAGCCGGCATCCGCCATGAGCGCGTCCCCCCGGACGGCGGCGCCGAACGGGATCGTCTTTCGCGGAGCGGCGAGGACCGGACGGTCGTGCAGGATGCCTCCCGCGCCAAGCACGCCGCCCAGGGCTCCCTTGAGGATGGACCGGCGATGGGGAAAGCCCTGTCTCATGCCGAAACCTCGCGACGGGTGGGAAACGTCCAAAACGGCACACTCCGCCGGGGCATGGCGAAGGATTTTGCAAGTTCGGGTCCGCACATGAGATAATAGACGTCCCGATACGTTCGATCGGTGCGGCATGCCGTCCGCCGCCCGGCGATCGAACCATGCACCTTAGCGCCAGAACTCGACGGCGCCTCGTTCCGACCCGCCCGCCTCGGGCGAGGCCGGCCCTCCTCCTGCCCCGTTTCGTGGCACGGGCTCTGCGGATGCATCGGCCATGACCGCCCAATCGTCCCGAAATCCGACACCCGGCGCGGGACGCCGCCTCGGGAGCCTACGCCTCGCGCCCTTGCGCCTCGTGGCCGGCGCATGGTCGACCCACCGCACCGTGCTGATCGGCTACGGCCAGCTCCTGGCCGGCGCCGGCGGGCGCCTCGCGCTCCAGATGATCTACTTCCTGGTTCTCGCCAACACGCTGAGCCTCGCGGAGATGGGCGTCTTCGCCTCCGTCTCGGCGGCGGGCGTGATGATCGGCTGTCTGGCGGGCTTCGGCTTCCAATCCTTCGTGATGCGCTCTGCCGCCGGCCGGCGCTCGTCGATGGGAGGATATCTCGCCGTCTACTATGCCTGTTTCGGGCTCGCCTTGCCGATCATGCTCGGCCTCTCGCTGGCCCTCTACGTCCTGCTGTTCCGCAACGTGATCGCCCTGCCCGGCTATCTCGCGATCATCGTGGTCGAGGTGGCGCTGTGGCGCCAGATCGAGCTCCTCGTCCAGGTGAACAACGGACTCGGCCGCTACGCCGCCGCGGCCACCGTGGTGTCGCTTCCGGTGGGATTTCGCGCCGCCGCCGCCGTGGCGTTCTGGGCCGCGGGCGGTGGCGATGCCGAGACCTGGGCGCTCTACTATCTCGTCGGCAACGCGGTCTCGGTGACCGTCCTCGCCTTTCTCTTCCATCCGCGCACGCGGATGCGGTTCCGCGCGGTGCTGCTCAAGGGCCGGCTGCGCGACGGGCTCCTCTACGCCGCCTCCTACTTCATGTTCCTGGCCCAGGGCGAGATCGACAAGCTCATCGTCCTGACGCTGGCCGGCGAGCGCATGGCGGGCATCTACGCCATCTCGATGCGACTCATCGATCTCACCGGCGTGCCGCTGCGGCCGATGTTCATGATGTATTCGCGCAAGCTCATCCAGGCCGGCCGCGCCACCCGCGCGTCCTTGCGCGAATGCCTGAAGGTGGAGGCGATGGTGGCTTGCGTCTCGACGGGCGCCCTCGTCTTCATGGTCGCCGTCCTGCACATCCGGCCCGACCTTCTCGGCCCGAACGTCTCGGCGGCCTACGGCATGCTCACCGTCATCGTCGCCGTGCCGGCGGTGCGCAATCTCCTCGAATTTCAGGGCGAACTGTTCTTCGCCTTCGGCCGACTGGGGGTGCGCGCGGGCGTCACCACCGCCCTCATCGCCTTCAAGGCGCTGGCCTTCGTCCTGCTCCTCAAGGCGCTGCCCGATCCGGCGCAGTGGAGTCTGTGGCTGAACGCGATCTATGTCGCGATCTACGCGTTCTCCTTCCTGACCCTCTACGGACTTTTATGGCGGAACACGGCACCGTGATCGCGACACCCCGAGACAGGCGCCCTCCGATGACGGAATCCTTCACCCTTCCCGGCGCAGGGTCCCCCCGATGAGGGGCGGCGGATCGAAGGAGATGGGCATGAAGGCCGAGACCGGAGACCGTGCCGTCGCATCCGCGGGGCAGGACCGGGCCGAGCAGGATCGGGCCGAGACGGTGGGCCTGATCACACTCAGCCACCGGGGCGATCTGGAACGATGCGCCCTGCTGTTCGAGAGCATCGATCGGCACGCGGCGTCGCGCGGCTGCCATTACGTCCTCGTCGACGAGAGGGACGTGGCGTTGTTCGCGCGCTTTGCACGTCCCGACCGGCGGATCCTGCCGCAGTCGCAGTTCCTGCCGTGGTGGATCAAGCCGATCCCGTTCCTGCGTCGGCGCCGGCTCCGCTACTGGCTCACGCCGTTCGGTAAGCCGGTCAGCGGCTGGCACATCCAGCAGATCGTCAAGATCGAGGCCACGCGCAGGCTGCCGGAGGCGCGCTACTGTCTGATCGATTCCGACGTCTGCTTCTTCCGGGACTTCGACCTCGCCGCCTTGGCCGAGCCGAATCCGACGCCGTTCCACGTCCATCCCGGCGGTGTCGTGGCCAACCGACCGCGCCACATCCAATGGCTCGGCACCGCGAGCCGGCTCCTCGGCACCAAGCCCCAGAGTGTGCCCGCCGACGATTACATCGACCAGATCATCATCTGGGACCAGGCGACGGCGCGCGCGATGACCGACCGGATCGAGGCGGTGACCGGCCATGGCTGGGTCGCCGCCCTGTGCCGGGACCGTCATTTCTCCGAATACATGATCTACGGCACCTTCGTCGCCAACACGCCCTCGGCCATGGAGCGGCACGCGGTGACGGCGCAGAGCTTCTGCCGGACCCATTGGGACGACGATGCCCTGAGCGGGGCCGACATCCTCGCGATGCTGGACGCCGCCACCCCGACGGAGCGGGCCTTCTGCATCCAGTCCTTCGGATCGACGCCGCTCGCCACCATCCGTGCGAGTCTCGACGCGTTCCGTGCCGGGGATGGAGCGGAGCGCCCCGATCGGCGGACGGAAGCGGCATGAGGCGGCCCCCCCGCGCCTAGACTTGCCGAGGCCGGGCGCTCGCGGGGGAATTAAGGACGGAGACGATCGGCACGCGTGCGAATACGTTTCCGCGCGCCCGGTACTTGGAAAAGTAAGATTTGCCGTGTCATGTGCGAGAGCACGGTCGACGCACTTTACCGGAAGGCGGATCCCCTCCCATGCTCCCGCAGAAGTCCTCGCTCCCGTCTCGCCCCATCAAGACGGAATAGAGACGGCGCATGCAGGCCATGGCACGGGACGACACAGCCACGATGGCGCGACAGGTCGCGTTGGGCGATCTCCACCACGATACGGAGATGCCGGCCGGCGAGGCCGGGTTCGGCGCGGAGACGCGGGTGCGCCGTCCTCGGCCGGCCAACCTCGCGGCGGGACGGCGCATCAACCCGAGGCGCGGAGACGATCATCTCGTGCTGCGAAAGCGGTCCGGGCATCCGACGCCGCAATGACCCCCGACGCCATCCTCGATCGCGACGCGACCGAACTCAAGGCCCGGCTCTCGCTGCGGGCGCGGCTCTCGCATCGTCTGTCGCGGCATGTCCCGACCGCGCCCGCGCTCCCCCGCCTGTCCGGCCCGATGGTGAGCATCACCTTCGACGACGTGCCGGACACGGCCTGCAGCACAGGGGCCGCCCTCCTCGACGCCCATGGCGCCAAGGGCACGTTCTACGTCTCCCGCACCCTCCTCGGCACCGCCACCGAGCATTGGCGGGTCGCCGGGGTCGAGGCCTTGGCGGAGATCCATCGCCGCGGGCACGAGATCGGCTGCCACACCCATGACCACAGCCTCGTTCCCACCCTCGACGCGCGGGACTTCGCCGCGGATATGGGGCGCAACCGGGACGCATTCGCCGCCCTCCTGCCCGGACTGACGTTGGAGAACTTCGCCTTTCCCTACGGGTATGCGTCACTGGCCGCAAAGCGCGTGCTGAGCCGGACCTACGGGTCGGGCCGCAGCATCATGCCGGGCGTGAATACCGGCCGCATCGACCGCTACTTCCTGCGCGCGAACCCACTCTTCGACCGCTACCTCGACACGGGTCTCCTCGCCCGCCTGATGGAGGAGGCGGTGGCCCGCAACGGCTGGGTCATCTTCTTCGGTCACGACGTCGCCGAGGGAGCGAGCCCCTATGGCTGCTCCCCCGGCCTGCTGGAGGCCACCCTCGCGGCCGCCGGCCGGCGCGGCATTCCGGTGGTCTCGATCGCGCAAGGGATGGCGCGGGCGCGTGGTGTCGCCGCGGAGCTGTGCCCCATGGAGGAGGCATCCCGTTCGTCGAGCGAGGTCTCGGTGCGGCTCGCGGAGGGCGGCTCGCGCGACCCGTGATCCCGACCGCATCCGGGGGGCTTTCCGTCCCGTCCGGCGTGGTGACGACACCATGTCGTCAAGACGTCGCATCCGTTTCGGTCGGGCCGCGTAAAGACGTGATTCATCATCGTTTCGCGTCGTGACGCATTCATTGATGGTCGAGTAAGAATTTAATCTAATCTGGACTCGCGGTTGCTATTCCCTCGTGCATTCCGCCGCGCACTCCGCGAAGTGTGCCGGCTCGGGACAGGAGCGGATGGAAACGGGATCGTCCAGTCGGCAATCCCGGTGCGCGCCGGACCCCGTTTTCCGTCGAAATTCCGCGATGTTGGGAGGCGATTGATGTTGGTCTACGACGATCCCCCGGCATCCGGCAGGCCCGGTGCGGCCGAGCCGGAGCGGAGCGCGTATCGCCTGTCCGTCGGAGGCGTGTTCTCGGCCCTGCGCCGTCGTATCGTCTGGATCCTCGCCTGCGCCCTCGTTCTGGCGGGTCTCGGCCTCGCCGTGGGAAAGATGCTGACCCCGCGCTACACCGCCGAGGCGCAGATCTACATCGACCCGCGCGACCTGAACCTGGTCTCCCGCGAGCTGACCACCGGCGGCCAGGATTCCAACGCCTATCAGAGCGTGGTGGAGAGCCAGACCCGCCTCATCACCTCCAGCAGCGTGTTGCGCCGGGCCGTCGATGCCACCGGCCTCACCAAGGACGACGAGTTCGCGGGCGCGTCCGGCGGGATGGTGTCGAAGATCGCCGCCGCCCTGGGCCTCGGGAGCCCGGCCGCGCCGCCGGATGCCGAGGGCGAGGCGAATGCGGCGATCGCCCTGCTGCAGCAGCGCCTCTCCGTGCGCCGGACGGGCCGGACCTACGTGATCGACGTCTCGGTCTGGTCTCGGGACGCGGCGAAGGCCGCCCGCCTCGCCAATGCCGTCGTGGCGGCCTACCTCGCCGAGGATGCCGCCAGCCGGACGGAGGCGGCCAACCGCGCCAATTCCGGCCTCACCGCGCGCCTCGGCGAGTTGCGCAACGCCCTCAACGCCGCCGAGAACCGGGTTCAGGCCTACCGGGCCGAGACCGGGCTCGTGGGCACCCGCGACGCCCTCGTCAGCGATCAGCAACTGACGCAGATCAACGCGCAGCTCGCCGCCGCCCGCGCGCGTGTCGTGGAGGCGCAGGCCCGCGTCGAGCAGAGCCAGCGCATCGCCCGCGCCGGCCTGGATGCCGGGGCGACGGACGATGTCCTCGCTTCGCAGACGGTGGCCGGTCTGCGCGGCCAATACGCGGAACTCACCCGTCGACAGGCCGAACTCACCAACGAACTCGGGCCACGCCATCCCGCCGTCACCTCCATGGTCAAGCAGGTCGCCCAGGCGCGGCGCTCCATCGACCAGGAGGTCGCCCGCTTCGCCCAGGCGGCCCAGACCGACCTCGCCAAGGCGCGGGCCACCGCATCGGCCCTGGAGAAGAACTTCGACCAGGCCAAGGGCCGCACGGTCGGTCTCGCCCAGGCCTCCATCCGCCTGCGCGAGCTCGAGCGGGAGGCCGAGGCCAGCCGCTCGGTCTACGAGGCCTTCCTCACCCGCTCGCGCGAGACCGGCCAGCAGGCCTATCTCGACATGGGCAATGCTCGTGTCGTCTCCGCGGCGACGAAGCCGATCATGCGCAGCTTCCCGCCGCCGGCGCGCACGCTGATGGTGATGGGCCTCCTGGCGGGCCTCGGCCTCGGCGCGTTCCTCGCCCTGCTCGATGACTGGGCGCGTTTCGGCCGGCCGGAGCGCGTGTCGAGGCCGGCCCGGGCCTTCGCGGCAGCGCGGGCTCCCGAGCAGACGCAAGCCGAGGAGGCCCCGCCGGCCAGGGAAGTGCCGCGGGCCAAGCACGCTCCCGAGCCGACCCGCATGC